>CAJKGV010000030.1:0-13247 GCA_905199455.1 Collinsella aerofaciens
AACCGAGCCGCGTGCATCAAGCTGCCCCTCACCATGTCCACTACCCTGCCTTCTGTGTCGTATACGATCCGTGCGTTGCGCGGAATATCGGGTTGTTCCCACCAGCTGACCTGGTATTTGACCCCACACTTGCGCACCGGGGTGTTTGCTCGGGAGGCCGCAGCCACCTTCACGACTGACCCGCTCGCCCGCGAGGCGGTATTGCCCCAAAGAAAGTAGAACGGACGGTGCGGCTTACATCTAGGACGCGCCATGATCGCGCCGCGCGCACGCGGTCGCTTACGTGGATCCCTTTGACCGCGTCTGTCTTGGACTAGGACGGGCATTTCGTCCGTCCGCAACCACAGCCTGGTAGGAACGTAGCGCATTATAGCTAAGTTCAAGCTAAAGTTTAAGGTTAAGGGCGTCATTCGCACCGCGAGTACAGATTTCGCAGGTCGGAGTGGGCTATTCGTGCCCCCATGAAGCCCGGAGCTCCCCTACGGGGAGTTCCGGGGCGCCCTTCTTAGGGTGCCCTGGTCAAAATATGGCAAATATGAGTACTGCCACCAATTTAGTAACAGGCAATTTTGGCCTCTCGGACAGATTTTGCGCTCAGTGTCGCCAACCTGATGCTTAGTTATTCTACATTTGTTTATTATCTTCTTACTTTACGCCGCCTCCGAGTCCTAAATTCCTTGATTTTGCTGTTACTGATTTAGTGACAGTACTCATATTTGCCATATTTTGGCCAGGGTATATGATTAACCCTCTATTTTCGACGCGAATTAGACCGGCTTAAGCCCAAAACACGCCCGCAGCGTGTTAAGCAACGCCTCTTGCTTCTTCCTGCGGGCATCGACACGATTCCGGTACCGCTTTCGCATACGCTGGTGCATGCGCCATGCGAGTGCTTCCATCGCTTCCATGTCACAGAGCATTTCGTTGTTGACCGTCGCGACCTCGATTCCCATAGTAATCAAGCCCGTGTTGCGCTTTTCATCATGGATACGTCCCCTCCGAGAGGAATGGCCCAGCTCACCGTTGTATTCCAGGTCAAACCGGGCTGCTTCCTGATACGCATCGCAAACTGCATGCGGCATCCCCGAGATTGCCTGCGCACGGTCATCGAACTCAATCTTGTAGTCGGTCTTAAAAGGTCCGCAGGCAAACCCGCCATAGGAAAACGGAAGCGAAAACAGGGCGAGCATGATGCACTCCATGGGTGAGCGCAGGTTTTCCGAAAGATAGGGACACAGACGCTGCAGCTGCTTGGCTGCGTTCCCCTTGCATACCGCGAGGTAATCTGCCAGACGATCGGGCGTCAGCACCGGCTCAACCTCAAAGTAGCCCACATCTGCTGGCTGGTCCTTGTCCTTTGCAAGTTTATTCGTAACAGGCGAGGTGTAGGGAGGCAGATACTTCCCGCGGTCACTCAGTGAAATCTTGGAACACAGTTCCTGGGCCAGGGCAAACGCCTGGATGCAGCCGACCTCGCGGGCGATGGCAACACAAAGGGCCTCGGGAGATAGGCTGTACACCCCCGGTTCCACCTTTAGAATCGAGCCGGCAGGCAACCCGGAACACACGGACCAGCCCACGCCAGGCATGCGGCGGCGCTGCGCTGCAGACCCTACCAGCAAGCACAAATCCTCTTGCACCTCGCCGCTTGCGGCCCCAATCCGCACCAAGTCGGGAAGATAGATGTCCTCGGTCGAGGGCGACGACGTGCGCAGCACACGGCGCTCTTCATCGGGATCGAGGTCCTTCCAGCTTATGTAGCCCATCTGCCGGCGCTCGGCGCGCATCATGCGTAGCGCCGAGGCGCCTGTTAGGATTACGGAAGCCGCTAGTTGTTCGTCTGTCGGCTCGTTGCGCCGCTCAATCTTCACTGCCACAAAACCACCCCTACCAAACGCGTGCGATAGCGAGGCCATCGACTGCCGCAGCACCGGCGCGCTTGAGTTCCGCCGAAGCCGCGGCCATCGTCGCACCCGTGGTGATAACGTCGTCGATAAGCAGCAGGCACTTGCCCCGCACATCCTCAACCGTCTCGTACACGCCTTGGGCACGCTCGCGGCGCTCCTCACGACCGAGTTCGCGCTGGTCGCCATGGCCGTACTTGACGAGAGCATCGAGCAGGGGAAAACCCGACAGCTCGCAAAATGGGCGCGCAATAGCCTCCATATGATCAAAACCACGCCGCCGAAACGCTGCCGCCGTCGCAGGCACAAACACCACCGCATCCGCACCGGACAGCATACCTCCATAGCGATCGGGCGCTACGACCTGG
This sequence comes from Collinsella aerofaciens, assembly GCA_905199455.1. Lineage (GTDB taxonomy): Bacteria > Actinomycetota > Coriobacteriia > Coriobacteriales > Coriobacteriaceae > Collinsella > Collinsella aerofaciens_AW. The sequence goes on from CAJKGV010000030.1 coordinate 2,273, forward strand.
GCATGCAGGGCGGTGTCGTAGAGCAGCTCCGCCAGATACGGAGCCAGACGTCGCTCGCCCGCATCCTTGTACGCTTTAATGATGCGCGGCAGCGGATGCGCATAGACGGCGCACGCCAGGCAGCGGTCGAGCGCCTCCGCCATTGCCGAGGACGTGCCCTCGACCGAACACTCAGTGCACAGCAAATCCCCAAACGGGGCGCCGCATCGGGTGCAGCTATGACATGGGTCGATGAGCGTGAGCGCAGCCAGGCAGTCTTGGCAAATAAGCGTACCGGCGCGCTCGCAGCCGGCACATCGTGTTGGCGACAATGCCTCGAGCGCCTCGCGTGCCGCCCGCTCGGCAAACGGTAGCAATTCGTCCGCAAACGGTAGGGCGCCGGCACCCTGCAGACAGCTCAATATGTTCAGATGGCTCTTCAAGACACAACCCTCCCTACGTTCGGTCGCAGGGAGGGTTGTTGATTCGGCGCTATGATACCCCGATGCGCTCGGGGCAAGGCGGGCTAAATCCGCTCGCGGGCGTTATTCGCCGGCGGGCGGTTGTGGTGCGGACGAAGACGGGGTCGAGCCCTCGCCACCATCCTGGCGCGGCTTGCGGGAACGGCGACGGCGACGGCGCTTTTGACCCTGGTCGGCCGAGCCCTCGCCACCGCGATCCACGCGCGGCTCGCGCTCGTCGCGAGCGGCGCCACGCGAAGCCTTAGCAGCCGCTCCCCCGCCATCTCCGGGACGACGGCGCGTGACTTTGACCTCGCCATCCGAGACCTGATCGGCCACGGAGGGCACTGAGGGCTTCTGTTGCGCGCCCGAGGAATGGCGACGGCGCGGACGCGGCGCGCGCTCCTCCTCGCCACGTGACTTGCCGCCCTTGTCGGCAGGCGTATCGGAGGTTGAGGGGCCCTTGGAAGCGGCACCAGCCTCGCGAGCAGCTGCGGCGCGGAAGGCGTCCTCGCGCTCCTCGCTCGACAGATGACGGCGGCGGCGACGCGTGGGGTTCATGCCACCGCCGCGATTCTGCTGCTGGGGCTGCTGAACCTCGCGCTCGCGAGAGGCGTTCTTGCCCGCGGCTGCAGCCTCGGTAGCATCGCCCGAGCCCGCGCGCTTGCGACGACGACGGCCACCGGCGGCCTCCTCGGCCTCGGGTGCCTCGGCCTTGCCGCGGCCCTTTCCGCGGCCACGGCCCTCGCCCTGGCCCTGACCGGCGCGAGCATCGGATTCAGCATCGCGACGACGGCGCTTGGGCATCGACGTACCGGCCAGACGGTCGGCACTCGACAGGCCATCGCCCACGTCGACGCCGTTTTCGCGATCGAGCTCCATGAGCGCCAGGCGCATCTCGGGCGACTCGATGCGCTCGAGCACGTCACGCGTCACGCAGTCGGGGCGGCAGTTGCAGCCCTGCTCGGCGGCCTTCTTTTTGCAGCCCTCCGAGCAGGTCATATCGGCCAGATTGACCTTAAAGACTTTGCCGTTCTCCAGGCGTAGCACCAGCTGCTCACGCGGCGTGTCATATTCCTGGATACGCGCCTTGCCGAGCGGCGTATCGATGAGCGTCTTCTTTTTGGGCGCACGGCTCTTAAAGTCCTTGTACGCCTCGAACTCATAACGCAGGCAGCACATCAGGCGGCCGCAAACGCCGCTGATCTTGGACGAGTTGAGCGGTAGGTCCTGCTCTTTTGCCATGCGAATTGAGACGGGCTCAAACTGTCCGCCAAAGCGCGTACAGCAGAGTTCCTGTCCGCACTGGGCATAGCCGCCCACCAGGCGGGTCTCGTCGCGCACGCCGATCTGGCGCATATCGACGCGAATGTGCAGCGTCGAGGACAGGTCCTTGACGAGCTGGCGAAAATCGACGCGCTCCTCGGCCGCAAAGTAGAACACGGCCTTCTCGCCGCCAAACAGGTACTCGACGCCCACCGGCTTCATCTCGAGGTCGAGCTCCTTGACCAGGCGGCGGAAGTCGACCATGGCCTCGTCGCCCTGGATGGCCAGGTCGTCGGCAAGCTGCAGGTCGATGTCGCTCGCCACGCGCAGCACGGGCTTGAGCGGCTGACCGATCTCGTCTTGCGGCACCTCAAAGGGATCGGCCGTGACCAGGCCGATCTCGGTTCCGCGCTCAGTGGAGCAAATGGCATAATCGGCCTCGAGGATATCCAGATCCTGCGGATCGAACCACAGGTCGCGCGAGGCGTAGGTAAACTTAACGGGTACGACTAACGGCATTTCAGTGCCTTCCTGATATCGAACAGCATGACCTCGATGGCCAGCTGGGGAGTAACGTTTCTGGCGATGTTGCGCTCGGCGGTCACGACTGCCTCGAGCGCCCGGGTGGCACCCGCAACATTCGTCGCGGCGGCAAGCCGACCGATCGTGTCGCGCACGTCTTCGTTCACCACGTCGGCTGCCTCGTCCTGAAGCGTCAGCAGCACGTCGCGCATGAGCGTCCGCGCGCTCGCCAGCGCTTCCATGATACCCGAACGCTCGCGCGCGTTGAGTTCGCGCTTGTTGCGGTCCTCAAGCTGCTTCAATGCTCCACGCGACAGGTAGTCGGCGTTTTGCTCGAGTACCTTTTCCTGCGTGGACTTGACCTCGGCAAGCGGCGCCTTGACGGCGACGATGAGCGACTTGGCGCGACTGAGCACGTCGGCCTCGTCGGCGGCAATGAGTGAGTCGATGGCACGGACCATCTGACGGCGGGCGTCCTGGCGCTCGGCGCTCTTAAGAAACTCGATGCCGCGTGTGGGGCTTCCCGCCACGGCGACCGCCATGCGGCAACGCGCAGGGTCCTGACCGGTGGCGCGGCTCACGGCCTGCGCGGCGACGGCGGGCGATACCAGCCGAAACGGCACACACTGGCAACGACTCACGATAGTGGGCAGCATCACGTCGGCCGAGGTGCCCAGCAAGATAAACATAACGCCCTCGGGCGGCTCCTCGAGCGTTTTGAGCAGTGCGTTGGCGGTGTTGGCACGCAGTTGCTCGGCACGGTCGATGATGTAGACCTTGGCCTTGGCACGGATGGGCGCCAGTGGCACGTCATCGAGCAGCTCGCGGGTCTGGGCAATGAGGTAACCCGTGGCGCTCTCGGGCGTGTAATAGTGCACGTCGGGGTGCGTATGGCGGGCGACGCGCACGCAGCTGTCGCATGCGCCGCAGCCATCCTGCTCGCACAGGAAGGCTTGGGCGAGCGCCCACGCGGCGTCGAGCTTGCCCGCGCCGGGCGCTCCCAAGAACAGATAGGCGTGCGATGCGCGACCGCTGGCGACGGCGTTGGTCAAAAAGTCGCGCACGCGCTCTTGGGTATCGAGCTTGGCGAGCAAGCTTGTCTGCGCGGGGGCCATGCTACTCGGCCTCCTGGGCAAGCGCGGCGGCGACGGCGTCCTGGGAAATATCGAGGCCGTAGGCACGAACCTGCTCGACCGTCTTCTCGAAGACTTCCTCGATGGTCGCGGTGGCGTCGATGAGCTTTACGCGGTTTGGCTCCTCGGCGGCAATTGCGCAAAAGCCCTGGTAGACACGCTCTTGGAATGCCATGCCCTTTGCCTCCATGCGATCTGCCGCACCACGGGCTGCCATGCGCAGCGCCGCCTGCTCGGGCGTGATGTGGTAGACGAGTGTGAGCGCCGGGTGCGTACCCGCGACGGCCAGGTTGTTGGCATCTCGCACCATCTGGCGATCAAGGCCGTCGGCAAATGCCTGATAGCAGGTTGTGGAATCGTAGAAGCGGTCGCACAGGACCACCTTGCCGACAGCAAGGGCGGGCGCGATGACCTCGTGCACCAACTGAGCGCGTGCCGCCTCGTAGAGCAACAACTCGCAGGTGTCGCCCATCGCTGTATTGGCGGGGTCGAGCAGCAGAGCACGGATCTTTTCGCTGATGGCGGTACCGCCCGGCTCGCGCAGGCTCACAACCTGGTAGCCAGCGAGTTCGAGCGCGCGGGCAAGCAGGCGCGCCTGCGTGGACTTGCCGGCGCCATCGACGCCCTCGAGCGTGATAAAGCTATGTTGAGCGGGCTCAAAAGCCATGGGCGCGGCCCCTTCCTACAAGGCGCGTAAATGCGAGTTATAGCAACCAAGCCATGATACCCCAGTGCCCGGCGCGTCCCCAATGGCTAAAGGTGCCTTTCCAAAGTTGCGGTGAAATAGGGACTGATTGAAGCTCTGAGACCGCCAAACAGTCCCTATTTCACCGCAACTTATGATGGGGAATTTTGGACGCTGGGTATAATCGTCGTATTGCATTGAAATGTGGCGAAAGGAGTGGCAATGTCTCGGTATTGCGCCTCGTGCGGCAAACTTCTTGCAGATGATGCCAAGTTCTGCACCTCGTGCGGTGCACCCGTTGAGCAAACAACCGCGAGCGATAGCCAGCCTGCTTTTGAGCAGACCGGTTCCCTCGATACGTCGCAAGCCAAGGCGGACGACCCCCTCGCCTATCGCCCCGACCCCGCCGCAGGCCCCGCGGCCGTCGAGACCACGCAGCGCATACCCGTCGCGAGTGGCTCGCCCCAACAGCAGCCAGCTCCCGCATACGCGCTCGCTTCACCACAGACCCCCGCTCCCAAAAAGAGCGGCACCGGGCCGCTTATCGCCGTTATCGTTGTGCTGGTGACGATCATCATCGCCCTGGTCGTTTTCTTTGTGATCAAGCCTTTCGACAACGCCGCCACGCAGACGACTGCCGAGGTAGCTAAGCTGCACCATGACGTCGACGACGATGACCTAAAGCCTCTCGGCGATCCCAACAGCCTGTACGACGATGATGACGATGACGACGAGGATGGCAGCGAAGCAACGCTCTCCGAGCAGAACCTCTACCGCCGACTGAGCGAATACTACGACCTGCTCGAAGACCTCGACAACTACGTCCGTGGCTGCGCACAGAACTTCAACGGCAGCTATCTGGAAGAAGATCGCACCACCCGTCAAAATCTCGCCGACGTCGCCGAGCGCACGGAAGACACCATCGAGCAGTACTACGATATCGTCGAGGACCTGGACGTCCCGACGAGCTCCAAGAACTACAGCTCTTGGAAGGACATCGTTGCCCTGTACGACGACCTAGATCACCGCATCGACGCAATCTGTGATGCCTGGGAGATCAGCCTGAAATACGCCAATCCTGCGGACCACAAGAATGAGATCGTGGCGCCGCTGTCGCGCGACAACATGGCGGGCACCAATGACAATAAGTACCGCCTAGACTTTGAGGAGCGCTATCCCGGCGCCAAACCTGTCGAGGTGAACTAGCACTTTGTCGTTCCCGAGCCGGCAGTTAGGGACGTTCCTAAACTGCCGGCAGAAAAGGAACGTCCCTAACTGCCGGTCAAAAAAATGAGCGAGGATCGCGGGGTCCTCGCTCATTTTTGTTTTGGTCAATGTTTCGGCTGCGCTGTTACTTGTCGGCGGCTGCTTTCTTGGCAGTCGACTTCTTCGCGGTCGTCTTCTTGGCGGCAGTGGCTTTCTTAGCCGTCGTCTTCTTGGCCGTGCTCGCCTTGGTCGTGGTCTTGCGGCCGCGGGCGGGCTTCTTCTCCTTGGTCGGGCAGTCCATGTTCACGCAGATGCGCCACGGGCCGCGCGCCGTGTTGACCACCACGATGGGGGCACCGCACTCGGGGCAGGTCTCACCCGTCGCCTCGAGCTTACCGCGCGCCGGCAGAGGATAGCTCACGCCGCAGTCATCGTAGTTGGTGCAGCGGATAAAGCGCTTGCCGCTCTTCTCGCTCTTGTGCGCGATCAGGTCGCCATGGCGTCCGGCCTCGGCGCACACCTTGCACTCGCCCACCTTAAGGTCGGGCTCGTAGTTGGTGGGGCACGTTGGGTTCACGCAGATCTCGAAGGCCTTTTGACGGAACGGCTGGCATTTAATGCGCGGCGCGCCGCACTCGGGGCACACGGCCGCCTCGCCCTCGAGCGGGCTTACCTTGACGCCGCTCGGCACCGGATAGGTCACGTCGCAGTCGGGCCAGCCCATGCAGCCGATAAAGCTGCCACGGGTCTTGGCGCTCGTCTTCATAACCAGATCCTTGCCGCACTTGGGGCAGGCACCCACACGCGCATCGGCCGTGACGGCGTCGCTGATAGCGTCGCCCAGCTCCTGCGTGTGCTTGAGCAGCTCGTCGAGCACGCCAGCCAGCAGCGCGCGCGAGTGCGTCACGACATGCTCTTCGGTATCCTCGCCGCGCTCGACGCGAGTCATATCGCCATCAAGCTCGCTGGTCATATCGGGGCTCGTGATGCGCGGGGCAAATTGCGTCAGCGCGTCGATGATGGCGATGCCCAGCTGGCTCGGCTCAACGGGATCATTTTTGAGATAGCGCACGGCATACAGGCGCTCGATGATGCTCGCGCGCGTGGACTTGGTGCCCAGGCCGCGCTTTTCCATCTCCTGCACGAGCTTGCCCTGGCTGTAGCGCGCGGGCGGCTCGGTCTGTTTGGCCTCGAGCTTAATGTCGAACACATCGACCGTATCGCCCTGCTCCAGCGGCGGCATCTGCTCGTCGCGCTTAAGACCGTACGGATAGGCCTCGCGGAAGCCCGGAGTCACGAGCACGTCGCCCGAAGCCACAAACGGCTCGCCGTTGACGTCGAGCTCGAGCTTAGTGTTTTCGATGGTCGCGGGACCCATAAGCGTCGCCAGGAAGCGACGGGCGATCAGGTCATAGAGCTTGCGCTGGCCGCCGTCGAGCGTGGACGGATCGCCCTCGCCCGTGGGGTAGATAGGCGGGTGGTCGGTGGTCTCGACTTTCCCGCGCGTGGGCTTCATGGGACCAGCGAGTACCTTTTTGCACACGGGCGCCAGCGCCGGGTTGATCTTTGCCAGGTCACTCACCACGGCGCCCAAATCGAGCGTCGCGGGATACACGGTGTTGTCGACACGCGGGTAGCTGATAAGGCCCGCCATGTAGAGGGACTCGGCGATGCGCATCGTACGCGCAGGCGAGATGCCCTCGGCCGCAGCGGCAGCCTGCAGCGAGGTCGTCGCAAACGGCGTGGGCGGCTGCTGCTTGCGGGAGCGCTTGGTCACCGCGGCAACGGTCGCCGTCTTGGCGCCGTCGACGTGACCATACGCCGTCTCGGCAGCATCTTTGTCGGTAAAGCGTGCCGTCTTGTGCGCGATCTTAAAGCGATCGTCCTCGGCAGCGCCCTGCGCGGCACCCATACCGCGAATCTGCCAATAGTCCTCGGGCACAAACGCCATGCGCTCGCGCTCGCGCTCGACCACCAGGGCGAGTGTCGGCGTCTGCACGCGGCCGGCGGAGCGCACGTTACCAAAGCCGCCAAACTTGGCGAGCGTCAAGTAGCGCGTGAGCACCGCACCCCAAATGAGGTCGATGTGCTGACGGCTCTCGCCGGCGTCAGCCAGGTTCTGGTCGAGCGAGACAAGGTTATCGAAGGCCTGCGTGATCTCGGCCTTGGTAAACGAAGAATACTGGGCGCGGGCGACCGGCAAGTCGGGCGCAACCTCGCGCACCTTGTTGAGGGCGTCCGAACCGATCAGCTCGCCCTCGCGATCGAAGTCCGTGGCGATGATGACGCTGTCGGACTTTTTAGCGAGGTTCTTAAGCGAGCGGATGAGCTCCTTCTCGGCCGGCAGCTTAATGACGGGTGCCCAGGTGAGGTAAGGCAGGCTCTCGAGCTTCCAGCCCTTGATGGAGATGCCGTCGGCAAGGAACGGCTTGCGCTTGGTGTCGTAGGGCGGACGAGCCAGGCCATCGGGCATGTCGGCCGGCAACATCTCGCCGTCCTCGGTGACCGAATACCAGCCCAGCTTTTTATCGAACAGCACGCTGTCGCAAAAATCGGGCGCAAGGATGTGACCGGCAAGGCCGATCGTCACGCACTCCTCGCCCTTCCACTCAAAACGGTAGATGGCGGTGTTGTACACCTTGTCCTTTTTGGGTTTGCCCGTGGACAGACGCTCGGCGATCTGACGCGCGGCGTCGTTTTTCTCGGCGATGATGAGCTTCAAAAGAGGCTCCTATCTCGTGTCTCTGCGGCTACGCCCGCCCGTATGGCGGCCGACTTACGCCCTTGCTTGCTCAATCTGCCCGATGAGCCAATCGCACCAGGCATCCATGCCCTCGCCCTTGCGCGCGCTCACGGCAAACCGCGGCGCCTGCGGATTGAGGTCATCGAGTGTCTTAGTATACCTATCCATGTCAAAATCGAAAGCCGGGGCCACGTCGACCTTGTTGAGCAGCTGCGCGCCGGCGTGCTGGAAGATGCCCGGGTACTTGATGGGCTTGTCGTCGCCCTCGGGCACCGAGAGAATCATGATGGACAGGTTCTCGCCCAGGTCAAAGTCGACCGGGCAGACCAGGTTGCCCACGTTTTCGATAAAGATGACGTCGATGTTCTCCAGACCGACGGCCTGGTCGAACGCGTCAACGGCCTCCATGATCATGTTGCCCTCGAGGTGGCACAGGCCGCCCGTGTTGATCTGAATGGCGGGCATGCCGGCTTCCTTCATGGTGATGGCGTCGACGTCCGAGGCGATATCGCCCTCGATGACAGCACAGCGCAGGCCGGCTTTGTCACGCAGGCGCTCGTTGGTGCCCAGAATCGTGGTGGTCTTGCCCGAGCCGGGGCTCGACAGCACATTGATCACGTAGGTGTTTGTCTCATTAAATCGCTGACGCAGCTGATCTGCCAGGCGCTCGTTGCGCGACAGAATCGGCGATGCAATATCAATCGTTTTCTCGGCCATACTTAGCGCTCCTTACTTTGGCCCCTTTATACCCCATCACCAGATGGCTAGCGGGCTAATCGTCGGGGGTTTCGATTTCGATACTTGCGATATCGAGCTCGCGGCCGTGCAGTAGGCGCACGTTGGCGCCGCCACACTGGGGGCAGCGACAATGGAAACGGTCGTGCTCAAAGACCTCGCCGCAGTCCAGGCACTCGCTTTGTGGATGGACCTCCTCCACGGCAAGCTCGCAGCCGCGCGTGAGCGGGTCCTCATCGCGAAACGTCTCCCACGCAAAGTCGAGCGCCTCGCGCACAACCTCGGTCATATCCCCGATACGAAGCGTTACCAAAACGGCGCGCGAGGCCCCCGCCCCACGCGCCGCGCGAATCACTGTATCGAGTATGCCGTTGACAATGCCAACCTCGTGCATACCGATTTACTCCTCGTCGTCCTCGTCGTCCGAGAACAGGTCCAGACGGCTCACGAACAGGCCCTCCTTGCCCTCGCGCGCGGTGATGACCACGCGAGCGATGGCGAGCGAAATCTCGTAGAGCGAGAGCAGGGCGCCATACATGAGACCCAGCGTAACGGGCGAGCCGTCGGGCGTGATCACAGCCGAACCCACGAGCAGGCCTACGTACACGTAGCGCCAGGCGCTGCGGAAGGCCGCGTAGGACACGATGTGGAAAACAGACAGGTAGAAGATGATGAGCGGCAGCTCAAACGCCACACCAAAGCCGATCATAAAGAGCAGCTCCATGTTGACGTAGTTCTCCAGGTCGGGCAGCGCCGTAGCGACGGCCGAGGTCTCGCCGATGAGCCACTCAAAGCCCGCCGGGATAATGATGAAGTAGCAGAAGATGGCACCCAGGAAGAACAGCACCGTCGAGGCGAGCACCGTGGGCACAACCCATTTGCGCTCGTTGGGGCGCAGCGCCGGCAGGAAAAATGCCAGGATCTGCCAGATGATCATGGGCGTGCACATGACCACGGCCATCTTGATGGCAAGCGAGAAGCGCAGGCCAAAGCCGCCGAGCGTGGTGGTGATGTAGAACTTACCGTCCGGCACAAAGGAGCGGATGGGGTCTTCCAAGATGTCGAGCACCACGGGTGTGGCGAAATACAGCACGATAGCGGCGGCAAACACCGATACGACTACGATGGTCAGACGGCGACGGAGCTCTCCCAGGTGATCGAAGAGCGGCATTCGCGCAGGTCCGATAGGCATTACTCATCGCCTCCCTTCGGGGCGTCGGCGGCAGCGGCTTCGTCCTCGGCCTCGAGCTCGCGAGCGAGCTGGTCGACGACGGCCTTGCGCTTGCGGGGACGACGGGCATAGAGGTCGGCCGTCGTGGGCTCTGCCGGCTCGGGCTCCTGCTCTGCAGCAGGTTCGGGCTCGACGGTGGCAGCGGCAGACTCGGCCTTGGCGGGCTCGGCGCCCTCGGCCTCCCCAGCAGCGCCTTCGCCCTCGGTGGCACCCTCGCTCGCGGCCTTCTCGGCAGCAAGACGGGCGCGGCGCTCGGCAAAGGTCTCCTTCTTGGCGGGCGCTGCCGTCTCGGCGGCATCCTCGTCCGCATCGGAATCGTCGTCGACGGCAGCCTTCTTGGGTTTGACCGGAGCCGACGCGGCCTCGCTCACCGGATCGATAATCTCGGACTGAACAACGGCCGTCATCTTTTCCTGCGTCTCGCGGAACTGACGGATGGCACGGCCGATCGTACGGCCCATCTGTGGGAGCTTATCCGGGCCAAACAGCAAAAAGCCGAAGACCACGATGATCGCGAGCTCACCCTCTCCAATACCAAACACACATACCTCCAAGGCTCGATGTGAGTCGAGCCCGCACCGCGCCATTCGGCCGGAACTCGTCTATTCATTCGGTCAAGTATAGCGCCCGGACGCCAAAACGTCCGAGCGCATCACAAACATATGCCAAACGGCACGCCCTTTTGGGGCAAAGATTATGCAGCGGTGATCGAAATCTCCTGGTCGACACCCAACAGCTGGACCACGCGCATCACCGGGGGCTGCACATTGGTGCAGCTAAAGCGCTTGCCGTGGTCGACCGCGTGGTGCGCGGCGCCCACGAGCACGCCAATGCCCGTTGAATCGATGTAGCTCACCTGGGCAAAATCGAGCTCAACGGCCTCAGTGGGCTGCTCGAGCGCCAGGTCGATGGCATTGCGCAGGCTATCGGCGTTAGAGATGTCGATCTCGCCGGTTACCTTAATGGTGTAGAGCTCTGGCGTGGGGTTGGTGGAAATACCCAAATCCATGTATA
>CAJKGV010000031.1:0-13142 GCA_905199455.1 Collinsella aerofaciens
ACAACAGGAGAGGATGAAGCCTTCTACTTCCGCAAGCTTCTTGAAGCAGTTTGAAAAAAGCGGACACACGGACATCAATTCCAGTTGAAGCACACTGTATTCCATTTTGGAATACAGTTTTCCGTTCACACGCGAACCCCACTCACCCAAACGATCGAGACGCCGACAACGCGAGCTTTAACAGAAAACGGGCGACCCGAATCTGTTACGGGCCGCCCGTTAAATGACAGACTATCTCTGTCGTTATGATTGACGGTAGTGATCGAAGAAGTCGGCGAGGTCTTCGAGGGACTCTTTGAGTACTTCCATGCGCGGCAGGTACACGATGCGGAAGTGATCGGGCTCGGCCCAGTTGAAGCCGCCGCCGCGCGTGATCAGGATCTTCTTCTCGTGCAGCAGGTCGAGGGCAAACTGCTCGTCATCGGTGATGTTGAACTTCTTCACATCCATCTTGGGGAAGATATAGAACGCCGCACGCGGCTTGACCACCGAGATGCCGTCGATCTTGTTGAGTGCCTCATACACAAAGTTGCGCTGCTCGTAGACACGACCGCCGGGGCGGATGTAGTTGTTAACAGACTGATGGCCGCCGAGCGCCGTCTGGACGATCGACTGAGCCGGCACGTTGGAGCACAGGCGCATGTTCGAGAGCATGTTGATGCCCATAATAAAGTCGCTCATGCAGCGCTGGTTACCCGAAAGCACCATCCAGCCAATACGATAGCCCGCGATCATGTGCGACTTGGAAAGGCCGCTAAAGGTGACGCAGGGCAGGTCGGGGGCGAGTGATGCAATGGAGACGTGCTCGTAGCCGTCCATGCACAGGCGGTCGTAGATCTCGTCGGCAAAAATCATGAGCTGGTGCCTGCGCGCGATTTCAACGATGCCCTCGAGCACCTCGCGCGGATAGACCGAGCCCGTGGGGTTGTTGGGGTTGATGATGACGAGGGCCTTGGTCGCGCTCGTGATCTTGGACTCCATATCCTCCAAGTCGGGATACCAATCCGCTTGCTCATCACACAGATAGTGAACGGGATGACCGCCGGCAAGGGTTGCGCACGCCGTCCAGAGCGGATAATCGGGGCTGGGGATCAGAATCTCGTCGCCATTGTCGAGCAGCGCGTTCATCGAAAGCTGAATGAGTTCGGACACGCCGTTGCCCGTGTAGATGTGCTCCATCTGAACATTGGGCAGGCCCTTGATCTGCGAGTACTGCATGATTGCCTTGCGCGCGGAGAACAGACCGCGCGAGTTGGAATAGCCTTCGCAGTCGGGCAGCTGCTGGCGCATGTCCTTGATGACCTCATCGGGCGTGCGGAAACCAAAGGGCGCGGGGTTGCCGATGTTGAGCTTGAGAATACGCTCGCCCTCGTCCTCCATACGGGCGGCCTCGTCGACGACGGGGCCGCGCACGTCATACAGGACGTTATCGAGCTTGGTGGATTTAGAAAAAGTACGCATGGTGGTGCTCCTTGGAATTTGAGCTGAGGGATGGGGTTCGGGCTTGGGCACGTTGCGAGGCGATGATTCCTCGCCTTGATCGGCGTCACCGGCGATCAGCCAGGTAACATCAACCTCCAAAATACGGGCGAGTAGCTCTGCCACATCGCGCCGCGGGATCGTCTTGCCGCTCACATATTGGCTCATCTGACTCTTGCCGAGTTTTTTGCCGAGCATCTCCGATGCGCGGATTACGTCCGACTGGCGAACGTCGCGATCGGACATAGTCTGTCGCAGGCGATCGCTAAACGTCTCTTGGGCCACAGGAACCTCCTTGCTGGCAAAGTTCAATTTATAGAACACGAATTGAACCTAAGTTCAATTTAGGCAGCAGTATAGCGCCGTACCTTATTCGGAAGTTCAATTTCACAAGAAAACGTACCGAACTCCGAGATTTGCCCAAGGCGGACAATGACGCGCACGCGTTTAGAGATATTCAAGGAATCGAGCGGCGGCAAGCGAAACGTCAGCCGTGCGATATATCGCGTTGATCTGCCGATGGGGATGTCCCTCGAGCGGACGCACGGCGACATCGAACTGACAGCGGCGCAAGATGAGCGCCGGAAGAATACTCACGCCCAGACCGTCCTCGACCATGGCCATAATCGCATAATCATCCCAGGTCGATAGCTTAGAACGCACCGCCAGACCCGCGCGGCGAAACAGCGGCGTAATCTCGTCGTCGCTACCGCGTTCCAGAAGAATAAACTGCTCGTTGGCCAAATCGGCAAGGGAAACGACCTCCGCGGTGGCAAGCGAGGAGTCCGCTGGCACCACGGCCATCAGCTCGTCTTGCACCAACGGCCGCGACGCCATGCCGGCGCCGCGTGGCTCGCGCGGAATAAAGCCCAGGTCGCAGCGGCCTTCCGCCACCCATTGCTCAATCTCGGAGTAATCACCCATCAGCAGCTCGTAATCGACATCCGGGTGATCAGCGCGAAACCGCGCGATCACCGGCGGCAGTACATGGGTCGCCACACTCGAGAATGTACCGATACAGATCTTGCCACGCATGAGCCCCCGCATCTCGTCCACGCGTCGCTGCAGGCGGCCAAACTCTTCGCATAACGCCTCGACTGCCGGCATGACCTGCCGCCCGTCGGCAGAAAGCACCACGCCCTCGCGGCCGCGATCAAGCACCTTAAAACCCCAGTCTGCCTCAAGGTCGCCCACCATGCGGCTCACGCCCGACTGCGAATAGCTCAGCCGCTCTGCAGCATGCGTAAAGCTGCCGGCACGCACCGTCTCGAGCAGCACTTGCATCTTTTGAATATTCGTTTCCACGGCATCCCTCCACCTTTACATGAGTTTTTGTCATGTTATCCATGCATTATATTCGCTTTTCTTCTAAAGCCACCTCACCCATAGTGAACATGCTCGGATATAGAGGAGATGTCAGCACATGAACAACGGACTGTTTACGTACTTAGCAGCATTGCTATTGTTTGGCTCCAACGGCATCATCGCCGCTGCCATCGCGCTGCCGAGCTCCGATATCGTACTGTTGCGCACGTTTTTGGGCGCTCTCACCCTTGCCGCCATCCTCTTCATAACCAAGCGCCATAACCTGCAGGCTCCGTCTCGCCCCCGCGAGGCCGCAGCGCTCATCGTCTCGGGCGCCGCGCTGGGCGCCAGCTGGATTTTCCTGTTCCGCGCCTATCAGACGATCGGCGTTGGCATCTCCTCGCTGTTGTATTACTGCGGCCCCATCATCGTTATGGCCCTCTCCCCGCTCATTTTTGGCGAAAAGCTGACCGGCGGCAAAATCGCCGGGTTTATCGCCGTTGCCTGTGGCGCCTTTCTCATTGCGGCGCAAGGTCTAGGCGGCAATATGCCCATTGCGGGTATCGCTTGCGGCATCGCCTCGGCCTTCTGCTACGCCTTGATGGTCATCGCTAGCAAGGGTGCGCCACACATCGAAGGCCTCGAGAACTCCACGCTCCAGGTGAGCGCCGCCTTTGTAACCGCGTTGATCCTTACGCTCTTCACGCAAGGTGCCCCCTCGTTCCTCTCCCCCAGCATTGCCGCCGGCATCGATTGGGGCGCCGTCGCCATGCTCGGCGTCGTCAACACCGGCATCGGTTGCCTGCTCTACTTTAGTGCCGTCGCCAAGCTGCCCGTCCAGACCGTCGCGGTCGTCGGCTACCTCGAGCCGCTTTCGGCCGTCGTGTTCTCCGTTGCCCTTTTGGGAGAGACCATGACGCCCATCCGCCTCATGGGCGCCGCGTTGATCATCGGCGGCGCGATCTTTTGCGAAGTCGCCGGCAAACGCGCAGACACCAAAGCAAGCATCGCCCAAGCAGCACGCGCCTAAAAGCCCCTCTTCAGTTTCAAAGCAGGGGCGCGTCCGTGGTTATCACATTGCAGCAAGACCATACAGCCGGTGCGCCCCTGTTTTGAAATGCTACCTGCGTACATGAATAATCCCCAGATGGGGATTATTGTCTAAAACACCCCGATGTGCCAAACTGCTCTTATATGTATAAAGATGGCATAAAGGTTATCTGCCCTAGACAGATAACCGGATGTCTAAGGGAGTCCACGTGGCACACAACAAACTGGAGGCAAACCTCCAAGACCAGCACGGACAGAGCGGGCATGGAGCCATTCCCCTTTCTGCTGGTATGTTGCTCGTAACGCTCGGCGTCGTCTATGGCGACATCGGCACGAGCCCTATGTACACCATGAAATCAATCGTCGCCAACAACGGCGGCATCGGTACCGTCAGCGAGGACATGATCCTGGGCGCGCTTTCGCTCGTCATCTGGACCATGACGCTCGTAACCACGGTCAAGTACGTGCTAATCGCCATGAGGGCCGACAACCACAACGAGGGCGGTATCTTCGCCCTGTTCAGTCTCGTGCGCAAAGTGGCGCCGTGGCTGATCCTTCCCGCCATGATCGGCGGTGCGGCGCTGCTTGCCGACGGCATCCTCACCCCCGCCGTCACGGTCACCACAGCCATCGAGGGTCTGCGCACCATCGAGTGGGGCCACGCGCTATTGGGCGACGGCCAGACCAACGTCATCATTATTACCATCATCATTATCTGCGGCCTATTTGCCATGCAGCGCGCCGGCACCTCGTCAATCGGCAAGCTCTTCGGCCCGCTCATGACGCTATGGTTCCTGTTCCTGGCGGGCGCCGGCCTGTTCAACATGCTCGGCAACCTGTCCATCTTGCGCGCACTCAACCCCATCCGCGGCATCATGTTCCTGTTCTCGCCCATCAACCACTCGGGCATCATGGTGCTCGGCTTCGTCTTCCTGTCGACGACCGGCGCCGAGGCGCTCTATTCGGACATGGGTCACGTGGGCAAGGCTAACATTTACGCATCCTGGCCGTTCGTAAAGGCGGCCCTCATCCTTAACTATCTGGGTCAGGGCGCTTGGCTGCTCGCCAACAACTCCAATCCCCAGATGCTCGCGATGGACATCGTCAACCCGTTCTACATGATGCTTCCCGAGCCCCTGCGCCCCTTTGCCATCGTGCTATCGGCCGTAGCGGCCATCATCGCCTCGCAGGCGCTTATCACCGGCTCGTTCTCGCTGGTATCCGAGGCCACGCGTCTCAACCTTATGCCGCATCTGCGCATCCACTACCCCAGCGACACCAAGGGTCAACTCTATATTCCGCTCGTCAACAACATCATGTGGGTCGGCTGTATCTTCATCGTGCTGCTGTTCCAAAACTCCGAGCGCATGGAGAGCGCCTACGGCCTCGCCATCACCGTGACTATGCTCATGACCACGACGCTTTTGACGAGCTATATCGCCGGCATCCTCAAGCACAAGCTGGGCGCCTGCGTCTTTGCCCTGCTTTTTGGCGCCATCGAGCTCTGCTTCTTTGCCTCGTGCCTCACCATGTTCTTTGACGGCGGCTATGTGATGATCTTCCTGGCCTCGCTGCTGTTTGGCCTTATGTACGTGTGGCGCCGCGGCACCGCCATCGAGCGCACGCAGACGATCCTGCTGCCCGTCTCCAAGTACATCGATCAGCTCAACCGCCTGCGCAACGACGAGACCTACCCCGTGCTCGCCGACAATCTGGTGTTCCTCACCAACAGCCCCGACCCGCTCACGCTCGACCGCGACGTGCTCTATTCCATCCTGGACAAGCACCCCAAGCGCGCCAAGGCATATTGGTTCATCAACGTGCACGTTACCGACGAGCCCTATACGCACGAGTATTCCGTCGAGACCTTTGGCACGGACTTTTTGTTCCGCGTGCGCCTGGACCTGGGCTTTAAGGTCAACCAGCGCATCAACGCCTATCTGCGTCAGATCGTTGGCGACTTGATGACATCGGGTGAGCTGCCACCGCAGCATCACACCTACTCCATCTACGAGACACGCGGCAACGTGGGCGACTTCCGTTTTTGCATGCTGCGCAAGATGCTTGCCCCCGAAACGGACATCAACCGCAACGACCACCGCGTGATGGCCATCAAGTACGCCGTCCGCCGCGCCTGCGGAAGCCCGGCACGCTGGTACGGTCTCGAGAACTCGGCCATCATCATTGAGTACGTACCGCTCTTTGCCCGCATGCGCCCGGCCGTCAAACTTGTGCGCACCCAGGTGCCGCTCGAGGTTCAGATCGAAGAGGCCGAGGAAATGGAGGTCGACATCTTCTCGGACGACTTGGTCAACGGCAACGAGGCCGGCAAGAGCATGAACGTCGATCCCACCGAGCTGCTCGAGAGCGTCGCCGATACGCCCGAACAGCAACTCGACGGACTCGAGAGCACCCAGTTCAACGACGCCAACTTCTAACACGCCACCAGCCATTGACGACAACGGCCCCGCATCTCATAAGAGGTGCGGGGCCGTTTTATGTCGCAACGGACCGGTGAGCTACGAACGACGCGGCTCGGGAACCACGAGCCTATCGGGGCTCGCGCCCTCGGCATCCATCAGGCTCACGTAACGAATCGACGGATCCCCATACATCGCGTAGTAATAATTGCCCGTGCGCGCGCTAAAGCATCCGGTATAGATAGTCTTCTCGAACTTGCCATCGCCCATCCTGGACGCCCCCTCAATCATCACCACGCCCTCGAGCGAGCGGAACATGCGAACGACGTTTTCGGTCTCGCTCTCCTTTTGCGGGTAATTGGCATTGAGGTACGCCGCCTTTACAAAACGGCTCGGCGAATAGCAATCGCCCGGAATGCCGCGCATGCCGGCACCGGCTCCATAGGGCTTAAGCTCGGCGCCACGCCATGTCGCCGTCTGCGGAAAATCGCTTGTGGCGGTGATATAGGTGCGCAGGTTTTCCATGTGCCACGGGAAGGTCGGCTGGTTGGCAAGGGTGTCGACCGGATCGTCGTATACATGCAGGCCGTCAGCCATCATCTCGACCACGATGCTGCGCTGGCTGTCGCCGATAATCCAATGGAGCAGCGACACGCCCAGCCCCTCTCCGGCAGATTTGGCGACAATCACCGTGTCGCGCAGCGCGGCCTCGACCTCATCGACCGTCGAGAACGTCGCTGCCACCCACAGGGGAAACTCATAGGCCGCGATATTGTTCTTGCCGTCGACAGGGCCCTCGGCATACTCGGCATAGCCGGGAAAGTTGAGCCCCGCCACAGCCAGACCCGCATCGTTACCACAGTCGAAAAACATGGGATAGTTCTTGTAATCGATGCACATGCCGATTACCGCGTGTGCCGCCGACGCATCGTCGATAAACGAATACGGAATGTGGAACCCGCGCGGCATCACGCGAACCTGTTGGCCGTAGTCAAAGCTCCAGTCGAGGTTGCGGCCCAGATACATGTGGCCAGAATTATCGGTAAATCGAATGCTCGTGCACATAGCGCCTCCTAGCTTTACGGTCCTGCTAAGGTTATTGTCACCAAACAAAAAGGCGCTAAACACAAAAGCCCGGACATGACAACAATGTCACGCCCGGACCAAAAGAGACGAAGTGCGGTGCTTTGGTCCCCTTAGACCAACTTTCCAAGACAGTGGTCGATCATATGCTGGACCATCTGCGCCTCGAAGCCCACAAAGTCCTGCTTGCGCTCGCGCATCTTGCCATCGACGATCTGGTCAAAGGCAACCTTGCACTTGATATAGCGCGTGGACTTGGTGACCTCCTCGTGCGTCAGGCAGCTCTCCTCCATCTTGCTGGCGCCCAGGCCAAACACCAGACGGGGGTTGTAGAGCACGTGGGGCTCGCCGGCGTCGTCCAGGTAGACGCAGACCTTCTTGGTAACGCCGATCTGGTTGGCGGCCAAGCAGCCGGCATCATCGAGCGACTTGATGGTATCGATCAGGTCCTGAGCAACCGACTCGTCCTCGACGGTCGCAACCTCGCAACGCTGGGACAGGATAGCCTCGTCGTGGCAAAGCTCTTTAATCATACGTTCCTCCATAGGGGTCGTTGTAACCGCTTAAGTATACGGTACCCACACATTTTCATGCGATAAATACCGTCCGTCTGTTACAAAGCGCCGAACATCAACATGCGAGGAACAGCAAGGTTGTAAAGGCGATATAGTAAATGAGTTCGTGTCAATCGGCCTAAACTCGGGGCCGAACAAGGAAAGGGTATGCATGGACGAACTTTTTCACGTCAGTGAGCGCAAGTCCACAATCGGGACCGAACTTCGCGCTGGACTGACAACATTCCTGGCGATGGCCTACATCATCGCCGTCAACCCCGCAGTGCTCTCGGGCGCTGGCATTGATGCGGGAGCGCTCGCCTGCGCCACCTGCCTGGGCGCCGGCATCATGACCATCTGCATGGGCATCTTCGCAAACCGCCCGCTCGCCTGCGCTTCAGGCCTGGGCATCAACGCCATGATCGCGGGCATCACCACCACCATGTGCGGCGGTGACTGGCACGTCGCCATGAGCGTTATCTTCCTCGAGGGTATCGTCATCTTGCTGCTCGTCCTTTGCGGCCTGCGCGAGGCCATCATGGACGCCATCCCCGTGGTCCTGCGCCACGCCATCTCGGTGGGTCTGGGCCTGTTTATCGCCATGATCGGCCTGTGCGACGCCGGCATCATCACCGCTGGCGCCGGTACGCTCGTCGGCCTGGGCGACATCGCCTCCCCCACCTTTATCGTCGGCATCATCTCCATCGTCGTGACGGTTGCCCTGGCTTCCCGCAACGTGCCGGGCTCGCTGCTCATCGGCATCATCGTCGCCGTTATCGCCGGAATCCCGCTGGGCGTCACCCATGCGCCCGAGGGCCTCATCGCACCGCTCGACTTCTCGACCTTCGGCGCCCCGTTTGCCAGCACTGCCGACGGCAACCTTGCCATCGTGAAGGTCCTGACCGACCCGATGCTGCTCGTCGTTGCCTTCTCGCTGCTCATGAGCGACTTCTTCGACACCATGGGCACCGCGATGGCCGTCGCCAAGCAGGGCGAGTTCTTGACCGAGGACGGCAATGTCGAGGACATCCGTCCCATCCTGGTCGTCGACTCCGTGGCCGCTGCTGCCGGTGGCTTTATGGGCGTCTCCTCCATCACCACCTTCGTCGAGTCCACCTCTGGCGCTGCCGACGGTGGCCGCACGGGCCTCACCTCCGTCACCACCGGCGTGCTGTTCATTCTCGCCGCGTTCTTCTCCCCCATCGTCACCATCGTTTCCAGCGCCGCCACCTGCGGTGCTCTGGTCTACGTCGGCTACCTCATGATGAGCGAGGCCTCCGAGATCGACTGGTCCGACGTGTCGCAGGGCTTCCCGGCGTTCATGATTGTCGCCGGCGTGCCCTTCACCTACTCCATCTCTGCCGGCATTGGTCTGGGCTTTATCGCCTACGTGGTCGTCGCGCTCTTTAAGGGCGAGGCATCCAAGATCAAGCCGCTCATGTGGATCGCAGCCCTTGCCTTCCTCGTCTACTTCTTTGTAGCGTAGGCGCAAGATTCGCAATACCAAACAGCAAAGCGCGGAGTCGCATCGAGCGGCTCCGCGCTTTGCTTTTAAAGCCAGGCGCCACACGGACGCGCGATGTATTGCTTCGCAAGTTTTGGACGTTTTGCTCTCCAAACGGCACTACCGCCGGCTACATCCTGCAGATATGCTGGGCGTAATCGCATAGGCCCTATGAGGATGGGAGTAACCATGGCCGCCTTGTTCACGACCCCCAAGCGCAATGACAAAACCTCTGGAGCCCATTTTGTCGAGCCCGACGTGCGCCGTCGCACGCTGCTCGCACACGGCAGCTGGCGCCGCGTGACACGCCGCATCGTTGTAGGCGCCGTATGCGCGCTCACGGTAAGTTCGCTGCTCATGCCGAGCGTCTCGCTCGCGGCCGAGTGGGTGGACGTCGGCGGCACCCAATACAACGCCGGCACCGCGGCGGGCGACGCCGCCGGCACCTGGAGCTGGGACGGCGCCGACGACATGAAGCTCAACGGCTATAACGGCGGCGCGATCGAGGCAGCGGGCAAGCTCAACGTGAGCTACGAGGGCAACAACACCGTCACTAACGACAACGGCCGCGGCATCAAGGTTAAGGATGGCGCGAACGAGAACGCCGAGCTTAATATTCAGGGCGACGCGTCCAGCACGCTCAACGTGACATCTTCTCGTGACGCCATCACTTCCGTCGGCAACATCAACATCGACGGCGCTGGCACTGTCAACGCCACGAGCACCGAGCACGATGCCATCGATGCCGGGGGCGATGTCACCATCAAGGGCTCGGGAAACGTTAACGCCACGGGCGATTCGGATGGCATCAGGGCCGACGGCAACATCACGATCGACAACAGCGGAACCGTCACCGCCAAGGCCACCGAGGATCAGGGTATCGATGCTAACGAGAACCTCATCATAAAGGGCGGCGGCAAGGTAGAGGCAAGCTCTATCAAAGACAATGCGATTTGGGCCGACGGCAACATCGAGATCTCGGGTGGCAGCCAGGTCAAGGCAAGCTCCGAGGAAGACGCCGCCATCGACGGTAAAAACAGCCTCACGGTCACGAACGCTTCCCTCAACGCAAGTGGCGTTGGGTATGGCATCTATGTCTACAAGGGCATCACGCTCGATGGCGCGACCGTGACGGTCCGCGCAAGCTCAGATGGCGGGGAAGCCAGCGCACTCTTCACCGATGAGGACAACATCGTCATCAAGAACGGCTCGACTGTGGATGCGCTCGCAGAAGGCAGGTTCTCGGTTGCAATCTCCACCAGTAATTTCTACTCCGACGAAGCGGGTGGCCATATCTACATCAGCGACTCCGTTGTCAAGGCCATAGCCCGCTATGCCGAGACCGGCGGCGACGGCCCCGACCACTACAGTGGAGACCAAAACGACGAAATCATCCCTGAGTCCGAGGGCCTGAACATCGGCATCTTCGCGCAGACCGAGAAGGGCATCACGCCCGCGACCATCTCGATCGTCCGCAGCAAGGTCACGGCCGAGGGAGACACGGCGGCTATCTTCGCCCTTGCCATGAGCGCGGACGGCAAGGCGATCGGCACCATCGAAATCAAGGACGCCATCATCCAGACGCCTGCAGGCGGCAAAGTCATTGACTATCGCAACAAGGAAGAGCTCAGCGACGGCATCGTCTACGAGGCGGGGCAGACCATTGGCACGGGCGATGCCACGATTGACTCCCCCTATGACGCCGCTGTCGCCAAGAGCACGGTCATCGTGCCTCCCGAGGAGACCAAGCCCGAGGAAAAGCACGGCAAGACCAAGCCCGAGGGTTCCAAGTCCGAGGGCACGAAGACAACCAAGACCGTTGCAGTTGCAGCCAAGGGAGCCAAGACCGTCGGCAAGCTCGCGGCAACCGGCGACACCTCGAACGCAGCCATCGTGGCAGCCGCCCTTGCGGGAACAGCCGCCATCGCCGCAGGCGCCCTGGCGAGTCGCAAACGTTCGTAAACACTTTTTCGCACAGGACGGGTGGATCGCAGCCCTTGCCTTCCCCGTCTACTTCTTCGTAGCGTAAGGGCAAGGCTGCAAAAGCTGAACAATAAAGCGCGGAGTCGCCATGCGGCCCCGCGCTTTTCTTTTAGCGTCGGTCCCTGCGCCGGCGTGCGGCCTATTTCTCCCCCATTTTGGCCATTTTGCCCTCCAAACGGCACTACCGCCGGCAACATCCAGCAGATACGCTGAACCTAGCCGTATAGGCCCTATGAGAACGGGAGCAACCATGGCAGCCTTGTTCACGACCCCCAAACGCAATGACACTACCGCCGGAACCCATGTTGCCGAACCCGACGTTCGCCGTCGCATAGGACTCGCGCACGGCAGCTGGCGCCGCGTGACGCGCCGCATCGTCGTAGGCGCCGTGTGCGCGCTCACGGTGAGCTCGCTGCTCATGCCGAGCGTCTCGCTCGCGGCGGAATGGGTCAAGGTCGGCGAAACCAAATACAACGCCGGCACTGCGGCGGGCGACGAGACCGGCACCTGGTCGTGGGACGGCGCCGACGACTTGAAGCTCAACAACTATAACGGCGGCGAGATCCAGGCCGCAGGCAAGCTCAACGTGAATTACTCGGGAAACAACATCGTCACTGCCGACTGGATCGAAGGCATCAAGGCTTCTCATGGCAAGAATGAGAACGCCGAGCTCAATATCCAAGGCGACGCGGGCAGCACGCTCAGCGTGACATCTACTGAGGACGCTATCCTCTCCACGGGTAATATCAACATCGACGGAGCCGGATCCGTCAACGCCACGAGCGCTGGGTTTGATGCCATCGACGCCGAGGGCGATCTCGCTATCAAAGGTTCGGGCAACGTCAACGCCACGGGCGTATCGGATGGCATCAGGGCAAACGGCAATATCACGATTGACGACAGCGGGGCCGTCACCGCCAGGGCTACCAAGGACAAGGGTATCGGAACCGACAAGAACCTCACCATCAAGGGTGGCGGCACAGTCGAGGCAAGCTCAGCCGATGGTGAGGCCATTTGGAGCGGCGGCAACATCAATATCTCGGACGGCAGCCAGGTCAAGGCGAGCTCCGAGAAAGACGCCGCCGTCGAGGCCAAGGGCAGCCTCGCAGCCACAAACGCCTCCCTCAACGCAAACGGTGTTGAATATGGCGTCTATGCCCACAAGGGCATCACACTCGATCATGCAAACGTGACAGTCCGCGCAAGTAAAGGCAGATACGGTGACGCCATTGCCCTCTTCACCTACCAAGACGATATCGTCGTCAAGAACGGCTCCACCGTGGACGCGTTTGCGGAAGGCGAGGTTTCGGCTGCATTCTCCACCAGAAACGATCGACCCAACGAGGAGGGTGGCCACATCTACATCAGCGACTCCGTTGTCAAGGCCATAGCCCGCTATGTCGAGAACGGCGACGGCCCCATCCCCTACAGCGAAAACCAAGATGGTGAGACGAGCCCCGAGCCCCAAGGCGAGAACATCGGCATCATCGCCCAGACCAGCGAGGGCGTCACACCCGCAGTCATCTCGATCATCCGCAGCAAGGTAACGGCCGAAGGAGATACAGCGGCAATCTTTGCCCGTGCCATGAGCGCTGACGGCAAGACAATCGGCACCATCAAGATTGAGAACGCCGCCATCCAGACGCCCGAAGGCGGCAAGGTCATTGACTATCGCAAGCTCCGTGACGGCATCTACGAGGCAGGCCAAGCCATCGGCACGGGCGACGCTGTGATCGACTCCCCCTATAACGAAGCTGTCGCCAA
>CAJKGV010000032.1:0-13030 GCA_905199455.1 Collinsella aerofaciens
ATCATTTTTGCGCCCATTATCAAATTTTATTTAAGAATACCTTGCCGCATATTTGGTAGACTCCTCAAATCAGGATAATAGCAGTATATCATAGTACACTCTAAAAAACAAGAAATTATTTTACCCGATTCCCCAAATAAATCAGGAGGGCATTCACTGGAACACCCTCCGTTTTTGGTGATTATCGTGCGCCTAATCTTGCTTTTTGCCTTGCGTCCCGTTTCCGTTCCTTTTCAGCCTGTTCCTGCTGGTAAGCGGCCTCTAATATTCTGTCCGCCTGTTCCGGGCCAATGGCCCGCCTGACCCGCTCATAGTCCCTGACCTTTCCCTTTAGACTGTCCCTCTCGGCGCAGACCTCGTAAATCCTTTCTGATAAGGAACTATTTTTGCTGACCTCCCGGCCATAGTCCGCTTGCAGCCGCTCAAATTTGGATTTGAGGTCGCAGTAGGCCCGGTAGACAGACCGCAGCACCTTGACGATCTTCGCCCATAAGGGCTTGGCCTTTTTCTCCCGGTAGGCCCTGGCCGATTCCAGCGGTCCCGCTTCTGGCAAGACCTGTTCCGGGTCGCTGGAAAATTCCTCCGCCAGCTTCTCCATGCCTTTCAGCATGTGGGCCACATCGTTTAGTTTGGCCTTGGCCTGGGCCGCTTCCTTTTCGGCAGCTGCCGCCTCCCTGTTCCTTCGGTCAACCTCGGCCTGGGCCAGCACAGCCGCCTCCTGAAGCTGTGCAAGCCGCTCCTGTTCACACTTCACCTTGAACTGCGTGACCGTCAGATGTTCCTCGGAACTGCCACGCTCTCCACGCTCCAAGTCCGTGTAGCCAGCGGAGCGCATCTGCTGAAAGAAATCATCCTGCAAGACGCTGTACGACTTTCTCAGCACAGGCTTGCCCTTTGCTGTTCGTAATGGCTCCCCGGTGGCCTCGTCTACTGCGGGCTGGGATGCCCACTTTTTGCTCATGCTGACCTGCATAACGGTTTCTTTGACCTTGCCCACCAGGGATTTGTCCTTGCACCGCTTTGTCCATCGTATCTCCTTCTCCACCACCGGGATATAGACCACATGGAGGTGGTAGTGGTACACGTCCTCTCCCAGCGCCTCGGACATAGCCCGGTTGCGTTCGTCGGCGTGCATGACCGCCGACAAAATATACTGCTCTCCACCTACGATTTTGATTGCGGATTTGTATGCGTCGGTGTAAAATTGTTTTGCGAAGTCATAGCCGCCGTGATTGTAGAAGTAGGCGGAGTTCACATCAAAGACCAACTCACCGTATCGAAATGCGTCCGCCTTAATGCCACGGGTGGAGATCACACCATCGGCCTCCATTTGGGAGAACATCTCCTGATACCCTGCGGATGGGACCTTGAAATCGTTGTGTTAGACCGCTTTGGATACTGGGACTTTTCCTATAATCTTTCTTGCTTAAATAGCAGGCGAAAGCGAAGGAGCTCCTATGGTCACCAAGGATGATGCGTGTTGGATAATCGGCCTTTCCGCAGGTGCGGGCATTGGCGTATATCTTGATGGCGGCTGGGGCGTCGATGCGCTTGTCGGGCGTGAGACCAGGGCTCATAACGACATCGACCTGTTCGTTCAGCGCGGGGATTACCAAAGGTTCGTGGATCTAATTGCTGATGAGGGGTTTTCCGAGGTGGCTGCATCTTTCACCACCGAAGATCACACGGTGTGGCAAGACGAGGCGGGGCGCATCGTCGACCTGCATTGCTTCGATTTCGCCGAGAATGGCGATATTCTGTATCAGGGAGATCGTTTTCCCGGGGAGGTCTTTTCGGGGAGGGGGCGCATCGGCGAGGTGGAGGTGTCGTGCATCGACCCCGAAAGCCAGCTGTTGTTTCACTTGGGCTATCAGCATGACGAGCACGACGTCCACGATGTCATGCTCCTGTGCCGTGAGTACGGTTTCGACGTTCCCGAAGAATATCGCTAGCTGTTGCTTTTTGCATCGGGGCACGACTTCAGCGCTTGCCGCAGATGCGCTGCGCCAGACCGCCCTGGACATCACGCCACGCCGTATATGGCCCTCCGCGCACGCGAG
The DNA here is from genome assembly GCA_905199455.1 of Collinsella aerofaciens. Lineage (GTDB taxonomy): Bacteria > Actinomycetota > Coriobacteriia > Coriobacteriales > Coriobacteriaceae > Collinsella > Collinsella aerofaciens_AW. The sequence goes on from CAJKGV010000032.1 coordinate 2,061, forward strand.
TCCCATTTCGCCTGCTTGATCCAGTACTCGTAGAACGGATAGGGGGTCACCTTGTACTGGCGCCAGGTCTTCTCGTACGTGCCGCGGGCCGCCTGCCTCACTATGAGCTCGGCGAGCTCGTCCGCGCTCCTGCGGACCTTGAAGCACCACGTCCACTTGAACCAGGAGAGGTAGTTCTCGAGGCGTCTCGTGGAGACGCCCCGGAACCTGCCGATGAAGTGCCTCATCTGGGAGTGGAGGCTGTTCACCCTGTTGATGGCGTGCTCCTCCCTCTTGCTGGCGATGTGCTCGCCGACGCCGAGGGCGGGCAGGACGCGGCGGTACACGTGCGCACGGTCCGTCGAGATTATCGCGCCGACCGCGAGCTTGTCGGCGAGCAGCTCCCTGGCTGCCGCCTCGTCGAGGCCGCCCCTCCCCGCGATCTCGTAGAAGATGTCGCCGGCGTCGTTTATGCCGGTGAGCACGCATATCTTCTCGTGCCCGTCGGTTCCCTGCGACCTTGCGCGGGGCTTCCTGGGCACGCCGGACTCCGACCTGGAGCGGTTTCCCTTGAAGCTCTCCCTGAAGAAGCACTCGTCGAGCTCGGCCCCGCCGCCGGCCTCCACGCGGAAGGCGGGCATGCGCTTGGCCATGGCCTCGAGCAGCCTGTGGCGCATGAAGAACGCCGTCTTGAGGCACACGCCGCACTTTTTCGCCGACTCGCGCAGCGGGAGCATGTCCACGTGGCACTCCGCGAACCTCATCCAGGCCGACCTGTCGAGCTTGGTGGTGGAGAAGATGCGCATGGTGGCGTCGGTGAAGGTCCTGGCGCACCCTCGGCAGAGGAACCGCTGACGGCCGCGCCCGTCTCGCCCCCTCTTCACGTAATGCGGGGAGCCGCACCAGGGGCAGGCTCTGTCGGGATCGTCTTCCGCCCCCTCGCTTGCCGCGAGGTCGAAAAGCTCCGCGTCTATCAGCGCCTTGAGCGATCTCAGGGCCCTGCTCTTCTCGGCAGCCGTCATCTGCGGGAGGAACTGCCTCGTCAGCTGGGTGAGCACGTCTTCCATTGCAACCTCCATCTCTCCTGATGATGGAATTGTCGCAACCGGGGCCCCGTCGCGTGTACTGCGTGCAGGACACTTATCCAAAGTGGTCTAACACAACGCTTGAAATGGACATTGAGCGACGTCCGCTCTGGTACAATGTCCTGGTTGACATAGGAATCCTTCTCGCGTTCGTTGTGCTGCTGGGTGTTGCCGATTTTAGCAGCGGTCAGCCTCATATTTCTTGCGTTGGTGCGGTCAATGCCGTCGCCTCTCGCCATAGGCAAAAATCCTCCCATTTCAGATGTTTGGTTGTTGAAAATGGACGGGGGTTCGGGGAAGGCACTTCCTGCGGGAAGTGTAATAACCCACTATGACACTTTCGCCCCGTTGGTGCGAAAGTGCCGTGGGCTCTCCGAGGGGGTGCGGGGGCTTTGCCCCCGGCAACTGCGGTTGCCTCCCCCAGCAGGGCCGCCCTTTGAAAAGGGCGCCCTGCACCCCGCCTAAACTTTTCCACTCGCCGTTGGGCAGGTGGAAAGGCACAGCCTTTCCACCACCCGGCAAGTGTCCTCCGTGGGCCAAATATCAAGGGGTTCGGGTTGTATTGCCTTGCGGCAATCTCCACCCACAGGTATGCCCCCTTGACATTTGACCCCGCTCCCCGTGACAGCCGTGACGACCGTGACGATGTTTTGGACACCGCCCCCGCTCTCAAAAAAGTCGTCACAGCCGTCACGGTCGTCACGCTTGGGGAGGATCCAGGGTCAGGCTGATACTTCTCCCGGCGTGGGTGCGGGTGTTCTCATAGCGGATATGATAGTCCGTTGCCAGTTTCCCGGCCCGGACGTTCAGCCGCATCGCCAGGGCATTGGGCTTCATATCCACTTGCAGGGCTGCCGCCAACTCCGTGGCCGTACCGCCCCAGGACGGCCTCTCCGCCGTGATAAAGGCGGCTACGGCCTCCAGCACCGGGTCGGGGGGTTCTACCCACAACTCCGTTTCCATCCGCTCCAGTGTCCATGTCAGGTGTTCCTTGTCCTTAATGAGATAGAGCCGCTGGTCTTGCTGGTCACGTCCTACCACATCCAAGGTGGCGGTGCCGTCCGTCCGCTTCTCCTTCTGAAGAAGAAAGGCCCCGTCTGCTGCCCCCGACAGGCCGTTGGTGCCGGAGATCATATCAGTCCAAGGGCGTCCTCTATCTGCTGGAAAGCGCCATTCGTCCGGGCATGAGCAGCACGGCCCTGCTCGGGTTCAACCAGTACACCCTCGAGCACATGATGCCCAAGAAGTGGCGCAACAAATGGGGAGCCCTCGACGATGAGGCTGCCACGCGAAGGGACCGGAAGCTCCTCACGCTCGGCAACCTCGCCATCATCACGCATTCGCTCAACGCCTCCATCCGCGACGCCGATTGGACCACCAAGAAGCAGGGAAAGGGATACAAGGACGGCCTTGCCCTCTGCGCCGCCGGCCTTGCGACCATGGCCGGCGCCCTAGAGAAGGAGTCTTGGAACGAGGGCGATATCGCCGATCGCGCCGAATGGCTTGCGGACAAGGCGTTGGAGGTCTGGCGCTAGGCCCTACCTGCGTCCCATCTCGAAGATGCTTGCGGTGTCGGAACCCGCATCGATGACGGATGGAACCGGCTCTTCCAAAAACGTAGTTCGTGGCGATGTCTCTTCCGTCGGCGCGTCAAGAGGCTCGCCGAGCGCCAGAAAGAACCTCATCACGAGCTCAACCCTCTGCTGCAGGGACTCGCTCAGCTCGCCGTAGGAGGCCGCCAGCCGCACCTCCTTGGCCAATTCCGCCATCGAGTCCCTCAGTGCCTTCTGCACGCTCACGGAGGGCCTCACCTCGACCTGGGTATCGGTGAGCTTGGCGATGATGTAGTCCTGCCTGCTCATGCCGCTCCAGGCTGCCATCTCGCATATGAGCTTGCGCTCCTCGGGCGTGCAGCGGAACGCCATCGTCTTGCTGCGCTTGCGGGCGCTGTTCTCGCACGGCATCCTTCTTACCCCCTCGCCCCGTCGAGCGCGGCGGCCATCTCGTCCTGCTTCGTGGGGAACAGGTGCGCGTAGCGGTAGGTGATGTCCACCGCCTCGTGGCCCATGCGCTCGGCGATGGCCAGCGCGGAGAAGCCCATCTCTATCAGCAGGCTCACATGGCTGTGGCGTATGTCGTGTACGCGGATGCGCTTCACGCCCGACGCCTTGCACCCGCGCTCCATCTCGTGGGCCAGGAAGTGCTTGGTCACGGCGAACAGGCGCTCGTCGGGGGCGACGTCGTCGCGCATCTCGATGAAGTCCGCCATCTCGTCGCGCAGGAAGGCGGGCATGACGATCGTGCGCACGGACTTGGGCGTCTTGGGGTCGGTCACGGTGTCAACGCCGTGGAGGCTCTGGTACGACTTGTTGATGCGCAGCCGCGAGCTATCCAGCATGAAGTCGGACGGAGTGAGCGCCAGGAGCTCGCCGCAGCGTATGCCCGTCCAGTACAGCAGCTCGAAGGCGTGGAACGACAGCGGCTTGTCCATGACTGCCTCGCTGAACCTCAGGTACTCGTCCTTGGTCCAGAACTGCATCTCGCCGCCCTTCTTCGAGCCTATCTTGTCGACCCTGCGCACCGGGTTGTCGGTGAGGCCGTAGTAGCGCTCGGCGTGGTTGAAGATGGCGTTCAGTTGGTTATTTACCGTGCGCAAGTACGTCGGCGCCCAGGGCTTCCCGTCGGCGTCCCGGTGCTCGGTGAGCTCGTTTTGCCACCTGATGACGTCGATCGGCCTCACGTCGCACATGCGCATGTCCCCGAAGAACGGCACGAGCTTGTCGTTGATGATGTACTCCTTGGTGATCCACGTGTGCTCGCGTATGCGGGGCTTCACCTCGGAGGCGTACACCTCGACGAACTCGGAGAACGTCATGTCCATGGCCCCGCCGTTAAGGCTCTTGAACTGGCTCTCCCACACTGCGGCCTCCACCTCGGAGGAGAAGCCGCGCTTCGTCTTGTGGCGCTTCGAGCCGCGGGCGTCGCGGTAGTAGCACTGCACGTAGAACGTGCCGTTGCCGTCGTCCTTGTACACGGGCATGTCAGTCCACCTCCGGGAAGTACAGGGCGTCGAAGACGTCGCTTCGAACGCGCCCGCGGATGACCACGCGCCCGCGCGCCTCCTGCTCGGCGTTTATCTTCCTGATCACCTCGTAGGCGCTGCCTTTCTTGATCCTCAGCAGCTCCGCGACCTCGTCGGCGTCCAGCATGTGCGGCCTCGGCGTCTTCGCCACCTTCTCGTCCATGGCTCCTCCAATCAATGGCGTACGGATACGTACGGTTCACAGATTCAGAGTAAACGTACATATCTGTACTGTCAATAGAATTGCGTACATTTGCGTACGCTGATAAGATGTGCTGGTACGTAATTCCAGGAGGAGGGCTCATGTCCGTAGGCGAGAACATAAGGCGGTACCGCAAGTCGCGCGGCATGACGCAGGCGCAGCTCGCCGAGGCGGTCGGCCTGACCGAGGGGGCCGTGCGCCACTACGAGAGCGGCATCCGCGCCGTGAAGCCCGAGCTGCTCGAGTCCATCTCCGCGGCGCTCGGCGTGTCCGTCAACGCCCTCAAGGATTACGGCGTCGAGACTGCGGGCGACCTCATGTCGCTGCTCGTGCGGCTCGAGGACTCCTTCGGCATCGTGCCCGCAGCCGACGGCACGGGCCTCTCCCTGAACCCCAAGGCGCCGCACGCGCCCAAAGCCGCGATGGCGATCGAACTGTGGGCAGAGAAGCGCGCGCAGCTCGAAAACGGCAAGATCGACGCCGACGAATACGAGGACTGGAAAGCCTCGCTGTAGCGGCTCTCCGCATTTCGCGATCAACGCAACCGAATCAGGACGGTGGACCAGGCGGCGAGCGCCGCTCGGGCCTGCGTAAGCTGAGTTTTTACTCCCCATTGCATGCCAAGGCATTTCCGGCGCACCTGGGGAGTAAATGACGCGGTGGCTTACACGGCGGCACGCGGCAGTACGCCGCGGCATTTCCCCTGGTTACTCCCGTTTTCATTGAGGCGGCGAGATTCTTTACTCCCCATTAACCACCTGGGAAAACGCTGTGAGAAGACCGCCGAAAAGCCTATTGAGTTCGATTTGAGTTTCACAGGCCCCGAAACGGCCCCGTTTGGCTCTCGGAGACAAAAATCGCGCGTCTACTCACTTGGGATGAATCCTTACTCCCGTTCCTCCGAATGCCGCACCGTGCCTTGCCGTCTTGAAACACGGGGGAGTAAATTGCGAAATCGCAGGTGAAAGGGAGTAAAACGACAAAGAAAAAGCCTCCGTCCCAACGCGGGAACGGAGGCTCGGTTATCGTATTTACTCACCAACATCGCTGGCGGCTTTGCCATGACTCTCGTACGAAACGAAACTCAGCGGCACAGTGCGGCACTCAAAAATGCAGGTCAGAACCCTATCAGCCTACTCCCACTCGATGGTCGCGGGCGGCTTGGACGTGATGTCGTAGCAGACGCGGTTGGCGCCGGGAACCTCGGCCACGATGCGGCCGGAGATGCGGGCCAGCACGTCGTAGGGCAGCTTGGCCCAGTCGGCGGTCATGGCATCGCTGGACTCGACGGCACGCAGGATAATCGGGCGCTGATAAGTGCGCTCGTCGCCCATAACGCCCACGGACTTGATGTCGGGCAGGACCGCGAAGTACTGCCAGCAGCTGTGCTCGGAGTTGCGCTCGCCGGTCTGCTCAAACAGACGCTGGTTGTAGGCGTCGAGCTCCTCGCGCACGATGGCGTCGGCGTTCTTGAGGATCTCGAGCTTCTCCTTGTCGACCGCGCCGATGATGCGGATGGCCAGACCCGGGCCCGGGAAAGGCTGGCGGAACACGATATGACCCGGCAGGCCGAGCGCCAGACCAAGTGAGCGGACCTCGTCCTTAAAGAAGTGATCGAGCGGCTCGATGAGATCGAAGTGCACGCCCTCGGGGAACGGGATCAGGTTGTGATGGCTCTTGATGGTGGCCGTCTTGCCGCCCGTCTTGCGAGCGCCGGACTCGATGATGTCGGGGTAGATGGTGCCCTGGGCCAGGTACTTGACCGGCTTGCCGTCGGTCTCGAGCTGCTGCGCCACGGCGAAGAACTCTTTCCAGAACTGCGTACCGATGATGCGGCGCTTCTCCTCGGGCTCGGTCACGCCGACCAGAAGCTCGGCGTAGCGGTCCTCGGCGTGGACGTGGATAAAGTCGACGTCAAACTGCTTGGTGAAGACCTCCTCCACCTGCTCGGGCTCGCCCTTGCGCAGCAGGCCGTGGTTGATGAACACGCAGGTCATCTGCTTGCCCACGGCGCGGGCGCCCAGAGCAGCCACGACGGAGGAGTCGACGCCGCCGGACAGGGCCAGAATCACGCGGTCGTTGCCGACCTTCTCGCGGAACTCGGCCGTCATGGTCTCGACCAGGTTGTCCATGCTCCAGTTGGGCTCCAGGCCGCAGATCTCAAACAGGAAGTTGCTCAGCAGCTGCTGACCGTACTCGGAGTGCTTGACCTCGGGGTGGAACTGCGTGGTGAAAATTTTACGCTCGGGGCATTCCATGGCGGCAACCGGGCACACGTCGGTGCTGGCGGTAACGGTAAAGCCCTCGGGCACCTCGGAAACGGCGTCGCGATGGCTCATCCACACGGTCTGCTCCATGGGCGTGGAGTTAAAGAGCTTGGCGCCGGCCGTGCGCGTGATGGTGGCGCGGCCGTACTCGCCCACCTCGGAGTGGCCGACCTTGCCGCCGAGCGTCACGGCCGTGATCTGATGGCCGTAGCAGAAGCCCAGGACGGGAAGGCCCAGGTCAAAGATGGCAGGATCGATGGACGGAGCGTCCTCAGCATACACAGAAGCCGGGCCGCCGGAAAGGATGAGCGCAGAGGCGTTCATCTCGCGAATCTCGTCGGCCGAGATGTCGCAGGGAACGATCTCGGAATACACGTTGAGGTCGCGGACGCGACGGGCAATGAGCTGACCGTACTGCGCACCAAAGTCGAGTACGAGGACCTTTGCGGAAGCCTTTTGATCCATGGTTTCCCCCTCTTGTTGGCGGGGAGCCGGTGCCCACCCGCGTGAATGAACAAAAATAACTTTCATAGTGTACACGTTATATGGGGTTTCTCGTCCCTCACAGCCATCAGCGCACGGCAAACGCACGACCTGGGCCCCTATTTGACGACAATTGAAGTATTACCAAACGTTACAGATGATGTAATACGTTTGAACATTGGACGCCCTGTGCCACAATACTGCCGAACGACTCCGCCTCTGCGGCGGCAAATACGATAGGAATACCAGCATGAAGCGCATCCTTCTCATCGCCACGGGCGGCACCATCGCATCGACCGAGGACGGCAACGGCCTCTCCCCCGCCCTGACCGGTGAGGAGCTCGCCCAGAGCGTCCCCGAGATCTCGTGCCTCTGCGAGCTCGACGTCGTGCAGCCCATGAACATCGACAGCACCAACATGTGCCCCAGCGACTGGATGCGTATCCGCGACGTCATCGTCGAGGGCTATGCCGACCACGACGGCTTCGTGATTCTGCACGGCACCGACACCATGAGTTACACCGCGGCAGCGCTTTCCTACCTGATTCAGGACAGCCCCAAGCCCATCGTGCTCACCGGCTCGCAAAAGCCCATGGGCAACCCCTTCACCGACGCCAAGCTCAACCTGTACCAAAGCCTGCTCTATGCGCTCGACGAGCACTCGCACGACGTCTCGATCGTGTTTGGCGGCGTAGCCATTGCCGGCACGCGCGCCCGCAAGCAGCGCACCATGAGCTTTAACGCGTTCATTAGCGTCAACTATCCGCCCATTGCCTACATCCGCAATGACCGCATCGTGCGCAATGGGCTTCACGGCACTCGTCAGGGCGAAAACCCGGTGCGTTTCTACGACAGCATCGACCCGCGCGTATTTGTACTCAAGCTTACGCCCGGCGTAAACCCGGGCATCCTCGACGCCCTTGCCGATAGCTACGACGCCGTGATTCTGGAGACCTTTGGCATTGGAGGTATCCCCGAGCTTGGTGAGTCGGGCGAGTCGTTCCAGGAGGCGATTTTCCGCTGGGTTGATTCGGGTCGTACTGTCGTTATGACCACGCAGGTCCCCGAAGAGGGCCTCGATCTGGGCGTTTATGAGGTCGGCCGTGCCTATGCCGATCATCGGGGTATTTTGCGCGGCGACGACATGACCACCGAGACGCTCGTGGCCAAGACCATGTGGGCACTCGGCCAGTCACGTGATGCCGCCGAGATCCAGCGCCTGTTCTACAGCCAAGTCAACCACGACCGCATCCCGATGGTGTAACCACCGGTCAATAGGCATCTTCTATTCAATGCCCTCGAGAAGCTCTGAAACCGTCATGCCGAGTGCGGGTGCGATCTTAAATAGAACCTTGAGCGTGAAATTTGCCGTCCCATCTTCGATTCGGTCGAGGTAGGGTCGGCTGATTCCTGTCGCCACACAAAAATCAACCTTGGAGATACCAAGGTCTCTGCGTGTCTCTTCGACCCGCCTGCCAAGAATCTGTTTCGCACGTTCGTCCATGCAGCCGAGTTTGAAATGGAGCCGAACATAAACGTAAACTATAGTTTACGTTTTGCCGAATACACAGGAGTTTTCTATGTCGGGTTCTTCGGTCCGCATGTACCGAGCCACGCTTCGCACAAACAGCGCACCGCCCAAGCTCGTCGTCGTTGAAGCAGAATGCCTTTCGCCCGATGAGCGCACAGCATTTGCATTGCTATCGAGTCGCGTCGCCGCCATTCTGGTCCCTTGCCCGGCGCAAGGTGAACTTGCCATCCAATGCCAAGCGCACAGCTGCTCGCTCAATCAGGCTGTCGTAATCGTAACCAGCCAACGTGGCCTGCCGCTCCTTTTAGAAGCCGGTATCGCACTTGCCCTTCGCGGCGCCGGATACGAAAACGAGGCCGCCGCCGACATGGTCTTTAAACCACGATCGAGCGGCGGCCTCGCAGCAGCCATTGAATATGTGTGCAGGCTCGTTGCCTAAAAGGACAAGCTAGAAACCAAAGCCAAAGCCCGTTCCAGTAATCGCCGAGTACATAAAGTAAACGTTGATCACGTTGAGGAACACACCCGTGATGCAACCGTTGCGCAGGTAGCGCTCGCACACGATGCGCGCCATGGCGGCGGAGTCATCATTATTTTTTGCCTGGCGTCCCGCCGTAAAGTACGTCGCCACGCTCAGCAGCAGATTGAGTACCGGCAGCGCCAACAGCTCGTAGCTCTTGCCCCAGCGCGTCGCCTCGCCGGCGGCATTAAACTTCGTTGCCACCTCGGGACCAATGTTGGGGATAACGCACGATGCGACCACCAGCGGAATCACCGCAAGTACGAGCAGCGCAATACCCATGTAGCCAGCTTTTTTGCCATATTTAAACATGCGCGTCGTCCTTACACGTTAAAGCGGAAGTGCACGACGTCGCCATCGGCCATGACATAGTCCTTGCCCTCAATACGCAGCTTGCCGGCGGCCTTGGCGCCCTGCTCGCCGCCGAGCTCGATGTAGTCGTCGTAGCCAATAACCTCGGCCTTAATAAAGCCGCGCTCAAAGTCGGTATGGATAACACCGGCGGCCTGCGGAGCAGTCGCGCCCTGGCGAACCGTCCAGGCCTTGACCTCCATCTCGCCGGCCGTAAAGAACGACTGCAGACCGAGCAGCTTATAGGCCGCCTGCGCGAGCACGTCCAGACCGGGCTGCTCCAGGCCCAGGCTCTCCAGGTAGTCGGCGGCGTCCTCGGGGTCGAGCTCGGAAAGCTCGGCTTCGATCTTGGCGCAGATGGGCAACGGCTTGACGCCGTCGATGGGCGCCAGGTCGTCGTTGAGCATATCCTCGTCCACGTTGGCCACGTACAGGATGGGCTTCATAGTGAGCAGGAACAGGCCCTTGGCGGCGGCACGCTCCTCGTCGGTCATCTCCATGGATGCGGCTCGCTTGCCCTCGTTGAGCCAAGCGAGCAGGCGCTTGGCCACCTCGAACTTGGGCATGAGCTCCTTGTCGCGCTTGGCCTCCTTCTCGAGCTTGGGCAGCTGCTTCTCGAGCGTGCCCATGTCGGCCAGGATGAGCTCGGTCATGATGGTGTCGGCATCGCCGGCGGGGTCGACGAACTCGCCCGTGCGGCCCACCTCACGCATGACGTTGGGGTCCTTAAAGTAGCGCACGACCTCGCAGATGGCGTCGGTCTCGCGGATGTTTGCCAAGAACTGGTTGCCCAGACCCTCGCCCTCGTTAGCGCCCTTCACCAGACCTGCGATGTCGACGAACTCGACCGTAGCCGGCACAATGCGACCCGGGTTGACGATGTCGGCGAGCTTTTGCAGGCGGCTATCGGGCACATCGACGATACCCACGTTGGGGTCGATCGTGGCGAACGGGTAGTTGGCGGCAAGGCCGGTCTTTTTGGTAAGCGCGGTGAACAGCGTCGACTTGCCCACGTTGGGCAGGCCCACGATACCGATGGAAAGGGACACGACAGCTCCTTTTGGTACAGGTACTTCAAACTTCATAAGTATAGCGCCGCCGCAGCATCCAGGCGAACCCGGACGCCACGGCGGCGCAAATGAAGCAGAGATAGGGGTCGCTGACTAGTCTGCGAGCTTTTCCACCTGATCGAGCATCTTATCGAGCTTGGCCTTTGCCTCGGCCTTGACCTTCTCGGCCTCCTCGTGAGCCTTCGCCTTCTGGGCAGCCTTTTCCTCGGCTTCGGGATCGACGACGACCAGATTGGACGCGTCATGCTCAACCAGCTTGAGCGCATGCTCGGGGCACACCTTGACGCAGGCACTGCAGCCCAAGCAATACGTGGACTCCAACGCAAAGCGGCCGCTTCCCATCAAATCGCAGGCGAACGTGGGGCATACATTGACGCACTCGCCGCACGACGTGCACTTG
>CAJKGV010000033.1:0-13025 GCA_905199455.1 Collinsella aerofaciens
TCGTCGGGTATTTCGGGCACGTATGGATCGGCCTGCGTTGCGGCGCAGATGCTCGCGGATCGCTATCCCCAGGGCGGCAAGGTGCGCGTCATCGATTCGCTGGCAGCGTCTTCGGGCTTTGGCCTGCTGGCGGAATGTGCCGCCGACGTGCGCGATAGCGGGGCTTCACTCGACGAGACGGCCGCCTGGATCGAGGAGCACAAACTCAACCTGCACCACTGGTTCTTTTCGACCGATCTGTCGAGCTACCTGCGCGGCGGTCGCATTTCGGCTGCGAGCGCGATCATCGGCACGGCGCTTAAGATTTGCCCGCTTATGACGGTCGATTGCGACGGCAAGCTGTCGCCACGTGAGAAGATTCGCACTAAGAAGCGTGCGATTTCCGAGATGGCTAAGACCATGATGGCACACGTGCAGGACGGTGCGGATTATTCGGGTAAGTGCATCATGTCGCACTCGGCGTGTCGCGAGGATGCCGAGGCAGTTGCGGCGCTGATTGAGGAACATGTTCCGCAGCTTAAAGGCAAGATTGAGATCAATGACATCGGTACTCTGATTGGCTCGCATACCGGACCTGGTACGGTGGCGCTCTTCTTTATGGGCGACAAGCGCGTGGATTAACGTTCGTGGGCTGGCTGACAGTTTTAACCGCTGCGCCTGTCCCTCCTGACATTCGATAACAGCAAGGCCCGTCCCGTTGTTTGTGGGGCGGGCCTTGCTGTTGCGGCTAGCGTTTCTTTCCGCGGAAGAAGAAGCCGTGCAGTGACGGCTTGAGGCCGCGGTTGGCGCGATGCTCCTCGACGCGCTCGTGGATCGAAGCGACGCGCTCGATGACTTCGTCGGGAATCGGCACATCGGGATTCATGTTCTCGACCTGGCTGACCTCGGCGGCGGCGACCTGGTCGATAATGGGCACATCGTCGCGCGAGATGACAGGTGTGGCGTCTTCCTTCATCTTGCGATAACGCTGCATCATGTCGGTCTGTAGCTGCTGGGCCGAAGGCGGCGTCCAGATGATGGCGTTGGCGCCGGCGGCGATGGTCTCGCGAATGCTCTCGGACGTCTTGCCGCCCGGCGCGATGAGCGGCAGGTTGGGATAGTGCTCGCGCAGCTCGCGCAGGACCTGCGGCGTGTTCTTGCCGGCTGCGATGTTGAGAATCTTGGCGCCGGCGCGCACCTTTGCGTGAGCATCGTCGTCGCAACGAACGACCGTGGCGATGACGGGGATGTCGGCGATGTTGGTGATGTGCTCGACCATCTCGGCGGTGGCGGGGGAGTTGACCACGCAGCCCGCCGCGCCCTGCATCTCGGAGACGGCTGCCATCTGCACGGAGCGCTTACCGGTGGTGGTGCCACCGCCCACGCCTACAAAGACCGGGCACTCGGCGACGGTCAGCAGCGCTTGCGTAATGGCGGGCTGCGGCGTGAAGGGGTAGACCGCAAAGACGGCATCGGCGTTGGAGTTGCGGATAACCGCGACATCGGTGGTGTAAATGAGCGATTTGATACGACGGCCGAAGAGCGTAAAGCCGCTGGCCTCCTCGATCTCGTCGGGCATGCGGAGGGCCGCCTTGCGCAAACGCCCGTCGATGGGCAGCGGCTCCATGGGGAGCAGTCCGTTGGGGGTCACGGCTACCTGGGGCTCGGTGAACTCGTCTGCGAGCTCAACCTCGGAGAAATCGACCGAGGCGACGATGTCCTCGTGAACCTCGGCGGGCACATCGATGGGAGCTTGGTCGTTTGTCGCGGCGGGCGTGTCGAAGGAGCTGGTGCCGACGAAGGCGTCGACGCGCTCATTTAGATCGTTGAGGGTATCCATGGAGACTCGATTCTATGTGATGACGGCCGGCGCGATGCAGCCGGAATTGCGAATGCTAAATCGTTTGACGAGTTGATTTTTCCCCGCCGCGCCATCCGTTAGACCGAAGGACAGGCGAACGTGAAGGAGCTGTGGTGGCGGGGATCGAGGTGCTATCTTGAAAGTCCCGTTTAAAAGAGAGGTGACGCGGTATGGAATTGACAGCAATGTTTGGCTCGATTGGCCTGTGTGTGGGCGCAATCGTTGCCGCCGCGGTCATCTACTTTGTGGTCACGGCCATTAAGGGCAAAAGGGCCGAACGCAAGGAGCGCGCGATGCTTAAACAGCATCGCGACCAGCAGGGCAAACGCGCACGGAGATAGCTTGTTGAGTTTTGGATCCGTGCGCTAGCTGCGTTTTCGGATCAGGGCAATGTAGAAGCCCTCAAAATCGCGGCTAGGCGGAATGGTCAGCGTGCCGGGCATACCGTTGGCGACGGCCGAGACATGGCCGGCAGCGATGGCCTCGGTGAGGGCGTTGCTCTCGACGCGTGGCTCTTCGCCAGCTTCCTGGGCACGGTGCGCTTCGCTTTCGCTCGGCGTGCCGTCGAGGGGGATAAGCTCGCAGTCCATGTGCTTGTCGAGGGCCTCTTGCAGGGCGTCCTCGTTTTCCTGCGGCAAGATCGAACAAGTCGAATAGACGAGCGTGCCGCCCGGTTTGAGGGCACCCATGGCGCGGTCCAGAAGCGCGCGCTGCGAGCGAGCGCACTTGCAAAGCAGCTGCTCGGTGAGCCCGCGCAGACTTTTCTCGTTGCCGCTGATGACGGTGCCCGTGCCGGTGCAGGGAGCGTCGAGCAGGATGCGGTCAAAGCGGAAGAACTCGTCGAGCTCGCGTGCGTCGATGCGCATGACGGGCACGTTTTTGGCACCCTGGCGATGGAGGTTCGACTCGAGCTTTTCGGCGCGGGGAATGCTCATCTCACAGGCGGTGAGGTGCGCCTGTCCCTGGGTGAGGGCGGCGATCTGCGTCGTCTTGCCGCCGGGGGCTGCGCACATGTCCAGGATGTCCTCGCCTGCCTGGGCGCCCAGGACCAACGGCGGCATCATGGATGACAGGCTCTGCAGGTAGATCTTGCCGTCGCGGTAGATGTCGAGATCCCACAGATCGGAAACCTGGGCCTCGGGCAGGATAAAGGCGTCTGGGTACCAGGCGACGGGGTTGTGGGCGATGCCGGCGGCACCGAGCGCCGCAGCGATGTCCTCGGCGGTCGCCTTGAGCGTGTTGGCGCGCAGCGTGACCGGGCGTGTGGCCGCGGCGCCGAAGCCCTCGATCATGAGCTTGGCATCGGCGGGCGCATAGGCGCCGGCGACCGTGTCGACCATAAAGCGCGGCAGGTCGACGGCGGAGTGTTGGGCGGCAAGCTGGTCGGAAAGCTCGGTAGCAGCAAACTGCCTGAGCTTGAGCTCGGCCTTGACCTGCTTTTTCTGCTTACGACGACGCGGCTTGGACATCCGTCTTTCCTTCCCATTCCATTACATGTCGAGTGTTGTTTTAGTACTGGCTCTCGTGCTTGCTGAAGAAGTCGAAGCGCGGGGGCAGCGGCTTCACGCGGTGCTCGCCGGGCTTCTCGCCCAGGCTCTCCACAAACTCGTCCGTGGAGGCAAAGATGTTATCCCAGCTAAAGAAGGCGACCGGGTCGACGTCGAAGTACTCGCAGATGAGCTCGCAGCCGGCCGGGACGATGCCGTGCATCAGGACGGTCGCCACGCGCAGCTCGGTAAAGGCGTCGACGAGGGCCTGCGTCATCGCGGCACTGGCCGACTCGCCCTCGAGCTTGTTGGCGGCCTTGGAGGCGTCGCTCCAGCGCTTGTTGGCGGCACGCAGGTAGTCGTCGCACACGGCGAGCGCGCGGTGCGTCTCGAACTTGTACATGGCCTGCTCAAACGCGAGGGCGGCCTGCTCGGCGGCCTCCACCACGGTGGCCGAGGCGGCGCCGGCGGGGATGCAACCGTTGCGATAGGGGCTCTCGTCGCCCTCCTTGACGGCGACGCCGTAGAAGCAGCTGCGGGCCAGGCGGTTGAACACGCCGGTCAGCAGCGCGCTCTCCTTAAGGGCCGGATCGATGACGCGCTTGTCGTCGCAGGCGCGCACCTCGTTGCCGTCCTTGTCCTTGCCGGTCACGCGGGTGTCGTATGCCTTGGGGCTAAAGCTCACCGGCTTCTCGGATAGGCCGAGCGACAGCCAATGCGCGCGCATCTGCTCGCAGGTGTAGTGGTTGAGCAGGTCGTCTGCCGGCGGGGGAGGCGTCTGCGAGGACGAGCTTGCCTTTTTGCCCATGTAGAGCAGGTGGTAGCAGGCGCTGACGGTGCTCTGTGTAAGGTTCCAGCCCAGGGCCTCCCACATGGCGGTCTGCGCGATGCAGTAGAAGTAGATGTTGTCCTGACCGATGAACTGGTAGATCTGAGCGTCGTCAGAGCACCACCAGTCGCGCCAGTCGAGCGAGCTGTGCTGGTAAGTGGGAGCGGGGACCTGCGTGGAATCGACGGAAGGCTCGCCCATAAGGGCGGCGTCCTGGGCGGCGACGCCCTCGGTTACGCCGGCGGCCTTGGCATCGCGTGCGAGCACGGTGCGGGTGTAGCTGATGGGTGCCCACAGGCTCTCGGGCCAGCACCAGCAGGTGACGTCGGTCACGCCGTCAACCTCGGGCACCGGAACGCCCCAGTCGATGTTGCCGGTGATGCGGAAGGGCACGAGCGCCTTGCCGCTGCGGAAGCGCACGCCGCCGTTGGCGAGCACCGCGTGAGCGTCGTCACGCTCCTTCCAGCTGGGGAAGGTGACGGTAAAGCTGCTCTTGTTGCCCTCGGGCTCCAGGACGGTGTGCTCGGGAAGCTGATCCTCGACGGCATCGAAGGCCTCGCGGAACTTGTTCTGGATGTAGAGCTGAGCCGGCAGCAGCCACTCCTCCATGGTCTTGGAGACCACGGAACGAACCTGCGGGTTCTGGGCGAGCTTGGCGGTATAGGTCTTCATAAAGTCGAGGTAGGCCGGCAGGTCGAAGTAGAGGTTATCGACCGGGCGCAGCTCGGGCACCTCGCCGGTGAGCTGGCTCTTGGGCGCGATGAGCTCCTCGGGCTCAAACTGGTGACCCAGGTCGCACTCGTCGGCATAGGCCTTCTCGGACTTGCAGCCCTGGATGGGGCAGCGGCCGATCACCTGACGGCCGTTGAGGAACGTGCCGGCCTTGGCATCGTAGAACTGCAGCGTGGAGCGCTTGGAGATGGTGCCCTGCTCGTGCAGGCGCTCGATAATCTCGGCGGTCACCTCGTTGTGGATCTGGGCCGCCGGCTCAAGGCCCGAGCCGCCGTAGATGTCACAACTGATGTTGTAGTTGTTGAGGGTCGCGGCCTGGCGGGAGTGATTGGACTCGACATACTCGCTAATGGACTTGTCGTAGCCCTCGTTCTCCTTGAGCTTGCGGTAGCTCTCCATGATGGGCGAGCCATAGCAGTCGGTGCCCGAGGTGAAGATGACGTTCTCACGGCCCAGGCGGTCGCGCAGGAAGCGGGCGAAGAAGTCGGCAGGGACAAAGACGCCACCGACGTGGCCAAAGTGAAGGCCCTTGTTGCCGTAGGGCTCGCCGGCGGTAACGATGGCGCGGCGAGGCCAGCTGGGACGGTCGTTCATGGAGTATTTGGATGCCATGGGACTCCTTCGCATATGGTGAGAGCGCGGCCGGGCGCGGGGCTCGGCGGCGCGGTGGTCAATTCGTGCATATCGTTCGACATTATCGCACATGCGGACGGGTACGTGGCAGGGGCGCTATCCTAAGGTGCTATGAATGAGATTTCCAACATACATGCGTTTGAAGACGAGGATTTTCTGCACGCTTGCTTCGTGTGGGGGATGGTCGTAGTCGGCGTGTTTGCCGTGTGCCTGGTGCCGGTGTTTATGCTGATGGGCGGGCCTGCGGACTTGGATGCGGCTGACGCGGGCGGCTGGACGGCGGTTGTGGGCTGGATAGTCGGCTTGGCCGCGGTTTCTGCGGCGTCATTTGCCGTGCACGAGCTGGTGCACGGTGTGTTTTTTAAGCTGCTGGCGCCTGCGGGCGCGAAGGTGGCCTTTGGGGCGAATCGCGAAACCTGCATGATTTACGCCTGCGCCGAGGGCGTGGTGTATTCGCGTGTGCGGTACATGGTCATTTGCCTAGCGCCGACGGTTGCCTTGACGGTGGCGTTTGCCTTGGGGTTTGCGTTCTCGGGCTATCCGCTGCTGTGCTACTTGGCTGCCGGCTTGCATTTGTCGGGTTGCGTGGGCGACTGGTATTACGTGCGGACCATTTTGCGCGACCGCCGCATTGTCGCCTGCGAGGACACGTCCTTCGGCGTGCGCTTTTTTGGGTGAGGAGATGTCGATGAAGCCGTTGTTGCTGCACGCCTGCTGTGCGCCGTGCTCGCTTGAGCCGGTTCGCTTGCTGCGCGAGGAGGGGTTTGAGCCCAAGATCTGCTGGACCAACCCCAATATTCAGCCGCGCGATGAATGGCAGCGGCGCTTGGACGAGCTGCGCCGGTGGTGTGCTGACGGGGGCATCGAGCTTATCGAGGCGGGGGAGGACCGCGAGCGTTGGGAAGCCGGCGTGGCCCCGCTGGGCGCCGATCGGCCCCGTCGCTGTCGCGCGTGCTATGCCTTGCGCTTGGCCGAGGCATGCCGTGTGGCCCAGGAACGCGGGTTTGAGTTTGTGGGTACGACGCTCGCTGTCTCGCCGTATCAGCTGTTCGACACCTGCAATGATGTGTTGGAGCGTTTGGCTGCCGCCCGCGGGCTCACTCCGGTGATTCGCGATTTTCGCCCGTATTACCCCGAGGCGACACGCCGTTCGCGCGAGCTGGGCATGTATCGGCAGAACTACTGTGGTTGCCGCTTCTCGGCTGTCGAGGCGGCCATGGACCGCGCCCGCATCCGCGACGAGCGTAAAGCGTCCAAAAAGTAGTTCATTTTGGGCTGGGGCTTTGAGCTGTCTGTGCGGTACGGTCGTTTTTGGGAAAGTCGATTTAATTAAGCGTGTGATCGTGGCTCGCTTGATACCAAACGACGACTCCTATGATTCTAATCCTCCGTTTGTTAAACATCAGATCCGGACTTGCTGTTGCATATGAATGGGACGACAGCACAATCATGTCGTTTCCTTCTGCAAATCGCCTAATTACCGGTGTTTTACCGTCTGCGAGCGCCAATACAGCACAGCCGTTCCAAGGCTTTGCGGTGGTATCGACAAGTAGTAAGCTGCCGGGAGGGTAAATGCGGGACATTTCGTCACCTTTGATTTTAACGAAAACGCTATGTGGGTGACGCTTGGCTACGTCTACAGGCGCGCAAGCATTTTGTTGGCTGTGCGTGATGCGGCGCTTTTGCGATTCGATATCGATGACGGGAAATGCGCCCTCCATTTCGTGGATAGCAGGGTCTTCGTCGGTGACGATTCTTTTATTTGCGAGCTTTACGGCCAAACCGTTTTCCTCGCCAACAAGTTCATCGCGGGTGCAACCGAAGAGCGCTTGTAACTTTTCAATATGGCGCTCACGGGGGGCATACCGACTTTTTTCCCAACGACAAACGGTCTCTTTAGATACCCCCAACATCTCTGCAAGTTGCGCCTGACCAAGATGCTCCATGGTGCGGAGTTTACGAATATTTGCCCCGAAGCCCATGGCTATAGATCCTCTCGCCACAGAGGGAGGC
The DNA here is from genome assembly GCA_905199455.1 of Collinsella aerofaciens. GTDB lineage: Bacteria > Actinomycetota > Coriobacteriia > Coriobacteriales > Coriobacteriaceae > Collinsella > Collinsella aerofaciens_AW. The sequence goes on from CAJKGV010000033.1 coordinate 7,535, forward strand.
ATAGACAGTTTGTGCCACCATAGCCTTTGGTGAGCTCGTCAATGGATAACGGGAATAATTCCATTCCTGCTTTCTCAAGCGCTTCGTTGGTCCAAACGTTTTCTTCATATACGCATAGTTTTCCTGGCGAGAGCGCAAGGATAGACGTTGCGTTGTTCCGGCGCTCTCTTTCGTAGGCGGTTTGATTCCCGCCTCCGCAGTCAATTACTTTTATTGGTTCGCAACAGGCTGCAGAGAGTATTTCCGGAATCGTGCGATCGATAGAAGTGATCGTAAGGCCCTTTCCGGATCGTTTTAGTTGAATGCTGTATGCATCAACGGCATTGCATATCTCACGATCGATGAGGAACGCGTCGTGATCAATTCTACTTATGAACGTATCGAGGTGGATACGCAGCCCGTCAGAGGGGACTCGAATCGCAATTAGCTCGGTAGTCTGGAATTTATTTGAGGTCAGGAGCTCTTTGGCAAGTGACTCGACGGCGGCGGGTTCAGTTCGGTCAGAGATTCCAACTAATAATGTCTTAGCACTGATAACAAGAATGTCTCCGCCTTCGATATGGTAACTACTCCTGTTCAAATCACATACCGGGGTTTCTCCCATGATCTTGTGGTGGGTGAATATCTGCCGGTATAAGGCGACCTCACGATCACGCTCAGGCCAATACATATGATTTAGGATGATGCCGTCTCCGACTACCACAGCAGGATCACGAGTGAAAAAAAGCGTGTTGAGGGGATTGACCAAGAGCGAGGCGGGGTCAAATTGCTCGTGCACGAGCGCCCGTAGTGTTTCCGACTGGTTTGAACATAGCTCAGTGTCTCCAAAGCGAATGCCGTTAAGTACTATATTCACCAATTCCTGGGTGTTCTTAGCGTTCTCAAACAGCTGGGTTATTGTCTCGAGGAACTCTCTGCCTGTTGCCCCACTGCAACGGAGGTAGTCATCAATAAAACATTTAAGTGATTGGGGCTCAGTTTCAAGTGAGTCTTCGAGAAGGTCCCTAATTTCAATGGTTTCTACGCCATGCTTCTCAAGCAATTGAACCATGGAATCGTGCTCATATATTGCTTTGTCGAGGTCAAAACGACCGCTCCATTTTCGCAGGGAGAAAACTTGGCTGAAGTCGGCATCAGGGTAGTTTTGTGTTTCAGTTCCTGGTCGATGGACAAGTACGGCTTTTAAATGACCGATTTCATTTGTTATGTGTACGCCTTGCATGTCTGTCTCCTGTCCTGCTGGTTTTTATATAAGGCTAAGGCAGGTTCCTTGTTGTGTTGCGGAAAAGTTAAAAGACGTATGTAATTGATAAATAACATCAATTTTAAATATCAGATTGATTAATAACGTCACTTTAGCTGCCGTTCATAGGTGAAAAGCGACACGATGGCGATGGTTGGCCGACCACCGCTGAGCAACCTCATACATTTATGGTGCCAGCTGGATAGATGGGAAAAGGAATGAAGGAGGAGATATGGCAGCGGAAAGTTCGAAAGGCATCAAGCAGTTCAAGGTCCCGCACGTATATGCGATCATCTTTGCACTTATGGTCATCTTCGCTGTTCTCACATGGATTGTTCCCTCTGGGTCCTATCAGCGTCAGGAGGTGAACGGTCGTGAAGTCACTGTCGCAGGTACGTATGAGCAGAGTGAAAAGACATATATTGACGAGGAAACCGGGGATGAAGTAGATCTCAGACAAGGCGTCTTCGATGTTCTTCAGGCTCCAACGCGCGGTATACAAGAGGCAATTGAGGTCGTTGCATTCATCTTGATTGTGGGCGGTTCGTTTCAGGTTATTACTAAAACGGGCGCTATCACGAGCGGAATGGGTCGTGTCGTTCGCCGCTTTAAGAACAAAGACATTCTAATTATTCCTATTGCGATGGTTCTCTTTGCATTGGGCGGAACGAGCTTTGGCATGGCGGAAGAAACTCTCCCGTTCTTTGCGATCTTCATGCCAATTATGATGGCTATGGGCTTCGACTCGATGACGGCGTTCATGGTCGTGTTCGTTGGAGCGCGCACGGGTTACATCGCCTCAACGATTAATCCGTTTAATGTTCTCATTGCGCAAGGTATTCTTGGTATTCAGGGCAACCCCCAGCTGTGGCTGCGTATGATTGCCTGGGTTGTTTTGACTGCCGTTGCAATTACTTGGGTTGTCCTCTATGCACGAAGGGTAAAGAAGAACCCTGAGTCATCGATCACATTTGAGGATGATATCGCCAAGAAAGTCGAGTTCGCTGCCGATGAATCTGCCCTTGACGCGGAATTTACGGGTCGTCAAAAAGGCGTGCTTGCGGTATTTATCGCTGGTATGTGCCTTATCATCTGGGGACTTGTGACCCAGGGCTGGTATATGAACGAGATTTCTGCGGTCTTTTTGGCCATGGGCCTGTTGGCTGGTGTTATTGCGGGCTTTAGTCAGGACGTCATCGCTCAGGAATTTGTTGCGGGTATCGCTGACTTTGCTTTCTCGGCAATTGTCGTTGGACTTGCGCGTGGCATCCTTGTCATTGCCTCTGACGGCATGATCATCGATACCATCCTCAATGCGCTCGCCACTGGTCTGGGCGGCATCCCGGCGGTTCTCTTTACTACGCTTCTTTATGCGGTTGAGAACCTCCTGGCGATTCTGGTTCCCAGCTCATCTGGCCTTGCAGCACTGACCGCTCCCATTTTTGGACCTTTGACCGAACTCATGGGCCTTAATCCCGAGGCCGCCGTGTGGGCTCTCTCCATGGGTAGCGCGACGATGTCTTTGATCTGTCCTACTAGCGCCATTCTTGTAGCGGGTTTGGGCGTGTGCAAGATCAAGCTTGGCCAGTGGTGGAAGACCGTTTGGAAATTCTTCTTGGTCGTGTCGCTCATCAATATCGTATTCGTAGCAATCTCGGGACTTATTGCCCTGTAGGTTTCATGGCTGAAATGGAGTAACAGGAATGTCTAAAGGACTGAATGTACACAGCGAGATTGGTAAGCTCAAGAAAGTTGTGCTTCACCGCCCCGGTCGTGACCTTGTGAACGTAAAGGCAGAAGAGTTCGATGATGTCTGGATTCACGACTGTTTCTATCTTGATGTGGCTCAAAAGGAGCATGATGCCTTTGCGGATCTTCTGAGGAGCGAAGGTGTTGAGGTTCTCTATATGGAGAAACTCGTTGCTGAAGCGCTGGATGCATGCCCCTCGGCTCGCGCTGAGTTTACCGATACATTTATGGCTGAGAGCGGGATTGTCAATCCTATGCTTGAGCAGGCTGTTCGTGAAAAGCTCGACGCTATTTCAGATTCGTATCAGTTTGTACTTGAGGCTATGGGGGGGTATCGTTATCGTGACCTTGAGCTGCCTCGCGTTTCGACTACGCTTAGTATGATGGATAATGAGGATGCGAAGCCCGATGATTTGGTGTTGAAGCCTCTTCCGAGTTCATATTTCTCTCGCGATCCTCTTGCTTCCGTGGGCAAAGGCGTTCTGCTTCACCATATGTATTGGAAACAGCGAGATCGTGAAGTGCCCTTCTACGAAGCGATTTTCAAATACCATCCCGATTATGCAGGGACTCCGATTTGGTACGACCATAAGAATCCCTGGCATATCGAGGGCGGTGATGTGCTTAACATTAACGCTCATACCTTGGCTATTGGAATTAGCCAGCGAACTGAGGCGGCTGCGATTGAGGAGCTTGCAAAGAATTTGTTCTGGGGATCTGGGAATTCTGAGATCGATACCGTTTACGCTATTAAAATCCCCAACGGCTATGCTTACATGCATCTTGACACCGTTTGCACCATGGTGGATTTCGATAAGTTCACAGTTTATCCCGGTATTTTTGAGACCCTTCGTGTTTATCGTCTGACTCGTGGTGACTCTGAGGGAATGGTCGCTGTTCAAGAGATTGATGACACGCTTGAACATATTCTTGAAATGGCTACTGGCGTGGAGAAGGTGCAGCTTATTGAGTGCGGTGCCGGCGATATGGTTGAGGCATCTCGCGAGCAGTGGAACGACGGGTCGAACACTCTTGCCGTTGCTCCTGGTAAAGTCTGTGTTTACGAGCGCAATGTTGTCACAAATGATGAGCTCTACAAGAACGGTTTGGAACTTTTGGTCGTTCCCTCCGAGGAACTGTCCCGCGGTCGTGGTGGCCCGCGCTGCATGAGCATGCCCTTCTGGCGCGAAGATATTTAGTTGCAAATCCACTGTGATGGGAGATGGCGAATATGGGTGTTAATATCGCTGGGCGCAGTTTTCTGAAGCTGCTTGATTACACGACGGAAGAGATTGAGTATCTGCTTGAGCTTTCTGCTAACTTCAAAAGCATGAAGCGTGCCGGTGTTCCGCATAAATACCTTGAAGGCAAGAATATTGTTTTGCTATTTGAGAAGACTTCCACGCGTACTCGCTGCGCCTTCGAAGTTGGTGCACTTGACCTTGGCATGGGTGTAACTTATTTGGATCCGGGCTCGTCTCAGATGGGCAAAAAGGAGTCGATTGAGGACACGGCTCGCGTCCTTGGCCGCATGTATGACGGAATTGAATACCGCGGCTTTGAACAGGCGAAGGTTGAGGAGCTTGCTGCAAAAGCTGGGGTTCCCGTTTGGAATGGGCTGACTACTGAATTTCACCCGACTCAAGTGCTTGCCGATATTCTGACCATGCGTGAAGAGTTTGGAGAGATTAAGGGCAGGAAACTTACATTTTTTGGTAAGGCGGCCGGAAACGTCGCTGATTCGCTCATGGTCATTTGCGCTAAGCTCGGCATTAACTACTGTTCTTGCGGCCCAATCGGGGGAAATTCGGAGGGGGCTACATCCTATGATCCTGAACTCCTTGCAAAATGTAGTCGTATTGCGGCCGAGCATGGATCGACGATTACCATTACAGAGGATATTGAGGAAGGCGCTCGTGATGCCGATGTAATTTACACGGATGTTTGGGTTGGCATGGGTCAGCCCGCAGAGCTGTGGGAAAGCCGCATTAAGCTCATGTCGCCGTATCGTGTGACCGCTGAGGTGATGTCTATGGCAAAGCCCGAGGCGATTTTCCTCCACTGCCTTCCGAGCTTCCACGATACTAATACTACTGTTGGTGCCGAAATTGCTGAGAAGTTTGGAGTTACCGAAATGGAAGTCACGGACGAGGTTTTTGAGTCCGATAAGTCTCGTGTTTTCCAAGAAGCGGAGAATCGCATGCATACGATTAAGGCGGTGATGTACGCAACGCTTAAGTAGCGGGGCGTTGAGAAAACAGTCGCAAATCTGTTTCCATACTATATTTCTCTCAACAAGCTGATAGGATACAGGGGAGAATGATGCGCGCGTCAGTCGATTTTTTCGACTGACGCGCTTTGTGAAAGAGGCAAAGATGCGTACCGATGATTTTGACTACAACCTTCCCGAGGAACTGATTGCCCAAGCTCCTGCCGAGCCGCGCGACTCCTGCCGCCTGCTGGTGGTTGATCGCAAGGGCTCCCAGGCGGGAACGCCGC
>CAJKGV010000034.1:0-12897 GCA_905199455.1 Collinsella aerofaciens
ACCTCGCCGCTCTTGTAGAACGTACGGACGCCGCGCACCAGGTCGGTGATCTGCTGATCGTCAAAGTGATGGCAATAGCGGTAGGCGTGGCGGTCGTTTTGCCAGCCGATGAGGTGGTCGCCGGCTTCAAACTGTGCGGAATCGTAACCCTCAAACGGCGGGGTGAGCTCGGCGCGGGCTTCGGCGCGAACAGCCTTGCGCGCCATGCGCTCGTCGTTCATAAACTCCCAAAAGCTGATGGCGATGATGCCGCCCGGGCGCGTCTGGCGCACCAGGGCGTCGAGCACGCGTACACGGTACTCGCACGACGGCACATGGTGCATAAAGCCAAAGCAGACCGAGATGTCGGCGAGCGGGGCGTCGAAAAGCACGTCGGGCGTCTCGGCGGGGTTGAGCTTCATAAGGGCGTCGAGCACGTCGAGTTCCTGGAAGTGCAGGTTGGGAATGCGCAGCGCGTGGCCATGTGCATCGATGGCCAGGTCTTGGCACGAGTCGACACCATAGAACTCAAACGGGCAGCTGGCATCTGCCGAGGGGTTTGCGCCATCGACGCCCTTGGCGGCAAGTGCGCCGCCGGCGGCAAAGTTCTCGAATCGCATATTGCCACAGGCAAGATCGAAGACGCGGACGGGATGCTCGATCGTGGCGACGTCGAGCTGTTCGAGCGCGATATCCATGGTGCGTACCCAGCCGGGCCACGGGGCCTGGCGCGTATCGGAAAAGGAAGCGGAGTGCTCGCGATAGAACGTGTTGTTGAGCTGGATGAGCGATGAGGCGAAATCGCGGTTCACGGCGCGGAACTCCCTCCGTTGGCGGTGCGGAATAAACAGTACGACCATACTACCGTTAACGCCGCAACGGGGACAACCAAGCTACGGGTCATTGCTTTGTTTGGACACATTTCCGCAGCTCATATGCGCCCGCAACCGCCGGTTGTCAAAAATCTCACTAGAATAGGTGGCATGCTTTTGGCGGTGGCGGATAGATTTTTAACTGTGCAAGGCGCCTTAAGAACAAAAGCGGTCCGGCGGTACGGCTGGCATCACATAGGAGGAACCATGAATGTAGAAACTGCGCAGCGGCTCGCCGACCTTCGCCGCAGCAAAGGCTTTAGTCAAGAAGGGCTGGCACGAAAGCTGGGACTGTCGCGCCAGGCGGTCAGTAAATGGGAGCGCGCGGAGAGCTCGCCCGATACCGAGAACCTGATCTCGCTCGCCAAACTCTATGGTGTGAGCCTGGACGAGCTGCTCAATCCGAGCGACGAGATCGAGGACGATATCGAGTTTGAGAACGAGGACCGCGCTCGTCAGCGCGAGGCCGAGGCGGCAGAGCGCGCACGCACCCATGAGGCGGCGGCACGAGCTACCGAGGCGGCAACACAGGCGAGTGACGCCGCCGCCAAGGCGGCGCAAGCGGCAAGCTGGAGTGCACAGGCCGCTAATGCCGCTACGGCGCAGGCGACGAGTGGCACCGCGGTTGGCTCGACTCCGGTGAAGGGCCCGTTCCAGTCGTTCCCGTATTGGGCCGTGTGCTGGCTACTGTTCTTTTTGCTGATGTTCCTGTTTGGTGCCGGCCCCTTTGCCGCACTGATCTTCTTTACGATTCCCATCTATCACTGGGCGGCACGTGCGCTCGATGGTGATTGGGCGCGTGGGGATATTCAGGTTGGCCCGGCACCGGCGGTCGCTAGGGCTCAGAATGTTTCCGCTCCGGTTGATACTGACGTGGCTACCGCGACTACCGCTGAGCCGATTGCCAAAGAGGGTGGTGAATGATGAAGCTTTCGCATGAATCCAAGGTACGCTTGGGCATTGGCATAGGAGCGTTTGCGCTCATCATCGGACTTGTCTTTGGCACTTCGCGGCTATTGGCTCATTCCGATATGGTACGTACGACCGGTATTCTATCTGGCCATTTGTCTGATTTTGACGATATGTTTGACGATGACGATCTCTTGGACGACGGCAGCTATTCCGCTCGGCCTCAGCAACTTTCGAGCATGACTTTTGATGCCGATGAGTTCCGCTACCTCGATTTCGATATCAATGCGGCTTCGGTGGACGTCAAGGTTGTTGATGGCAACAAGGCTCGTGTTATCGAGCGGGGGCGCGTTGCCAAGGGTATGGATGCCTCCAAGGTCGCGACGCAAAACATCGCATCCGTCGAGGACTCGACGCTCAAGGTTTTCCAGTTTGGAAGTGATGACGGTAAGGCAATCGATCGCTCGGTTACGGTTGAGCTGCCGCGCCGTGTTGCCGAACATCTGAAGGGAGTCAACGCGCACGTGGGCTCGGGTGATCTGCAGATTGCCGGTGTCACCTGTGATGGTTTCGACCTTTTCCTGGGTGCGGGAGATGTGGAGTTTACGGGCAGCGTGACTGATGCGCTCAGCGCTGAGGTCGGTTCGGGCGATGTGACGTTCGAGCTCTACCAGGCCCCCGCGAAGTTGATGGACGTGAGCGTGGGCTCGGGCGATGTGGAGATGACGGTTCCGAACTCGACGGGCTTTAAGGCGAGCCTCACCTTGGGCAGCGGCGACTTCGAGAGCGATTTCCTTCCGCTTGGCTACGACGGCGAGACCATTTTGAATCTTGAATTCGATAACGGCGATAAGTCTGCCACGTATCGTTTTGAGGTCGGTTCGGGCGACATGTCATTTGATCCGGAGTGACAGACGGCTATCGAAGACTTATAAACCATAGCTGCGCTCTTTGATGGAGGCGCCGGAGCCGTGACGGGCTCCGGCGCCTTTGCCTTTACAATGGGGGCATGGAACAGATTATCTTTAACATACTCGAGGCTCTGCGTCGCGGTGAGACCGCGGACGACAAGGCGCTCGTCAAACTGATACATGCCGAGGCGCGTCGTGAGGGTGCCGACAAACGCGATTTGGCCAAGCGCCGTCTGCTGCCGTTTTACCAGCGGGTAAAACGTGAGGAGCCGGCTCGTTGGGCTGGGTGGAATGTCGATGTCGAGCTGGAACGTCGACTGCTGCAGGTGCTGCGCATGAAGCCTCGTCGCACGGCTTCGGGCGTGGCGACCATTACCGTCATCACCAAGCCGTGGCCGTGCTCGGGCGATTGCCTGTTTTGCCCCAACGACCTGCGCATGCCCAAGAGCTATCTGCACGCCGAGCCGGCGTGTGCCCGTGCGGAGCAAAACTGCTTCGATCCGTATCTGCAGGTGAGTGCCCGTTTGACGGCGCTTTCGCAAATGGGGCATGCGACCGATAAGATCGAGCTCATTGTGCTTGGCGGTACCTGGAGCGACTATCCGCAAGGGTATCAGACGTGGTTTATGTCGGAGCTTTTCCGTGCGCTCAATGACGATGCCGTCGCCGGCGTGGCGGCAAACCCCATGTTGGCGCGTCCGGGCATCAGCCGCGCCGAGGCGGGGCGCCTGCTCGATGACGCTCCCGCCGATGCGCTGCCGCCGGTGGTGGCGGAACGTCGCGAGCGCTATCGGGCTGCCGGTATTACGACTGATGAGGTTGAGCTTGCGAGCGGCGTTGCCGACGAGCAGGGGCGTGTGGATGCTGCCGTGGGCGGCTATAACCGTGCGGTGCGTCGTCTGTACGGCCCCGGTACGCCGTGGGGCGAGGTTGCCGAGTGGCAGACGGCAACGATGGAGGAGCTTGAGCGTCAACAGCGCATCAACGAGACGGCGAAGCATCGCGTGGTGGGGCTCGTTATCGAGACGCGCCCCGATGCCGTAACGCCGCAGGCCCTTACGCTCATCCGCCGGCTGGGCTGCACCAAGATCCAGATGGGTATTCAGAGTCTCGACCAACATTTGCTCGATATCAACGAGCGTCGCATTTCGGTGGCTCAGATCGAGCGGGCGTTTTCGCTTGCGCGCCTGTTTGGCTTTAAGATCCACGCGCACTTTATGCTCAACTTGTTGGGTGCCACGCCCGAAGGGGACAAGCGCGACTACGAACGCTTTATGACCGAAGGGGCCTTTATGCCCGACGAGGTCAAAGTCTATCCGTGTGCACTCATCGAGGGCTCGCGTCTGGTGGGCTGCTATGAGCGTGGCGAGTGGCGCCCCTATACCGAGGAAGAGCTGCTCGATGTACTGGCCGATGACATCGTGGTGACGCCGGCGTTCTGCCGCATCAGTCGCATGATCCGCGACTTTAGCTCCGATGACATCATGGTGGGCAACAAGAAGCCCAACCTGCGTCAGCTCGTTGAGAATCGCTTGGCGGCTCGTGGAGAAGGCACAGTGGTGCGCGAGATTCGCTATCGCGAGATCAGTACCGCGGGTGCCGACTTGGATGAGCTTTCTCTTGATGAGGAAGTGGCGTACGAGACGCCGGTGACTCACGAGCGCTTTTTGCAGTGGGTGACGCCGCGGGGCAAGATCGCGGGCTTTTTGCGGTTGTCGCTGCCCGACCATTCGTTTGTTGCCGCACATGCGGACGAGTTGCCGACGACGCCGGACGAGGCGATGATTCGCGAGGTGCACGTGTATGGCATGGCGGCGCGCGTGGGCGACCAGGGCCAGGCGGCGCAGCATCACGGGTTGGGGCGTTTGCTCGTAGAGCGTGCGTGCGAGATTGCCCGGGATGCGGGTTATGCGCGTATCAACGTGATTAGCGCGATTGGCACACGCGAGTACTATCGCCATCTTGGATTTTATGACCATGGCCTTTATCTGCAAAAGGAGCTCTAGATGAACAAGCCGAGTGTTTCTGCCGGCGTCGTTGCCGGCGTTGCTCTGGGAGCCGCGGCGCTTGGTGCGGCCGCTGTCGCTGTTCGTGCTGCCTGTCTGCAGGTTGCGCGAACCCGCAATGGGTTGGCGCGTGTGAAACGCGTGCACGACGAGGGCGGCGACGAAGTCCGCGTATTGGTGCAAGGCGGCGTCTACCAAAGCGCAAGCTACGTTGGCGAGCGTTGGGCAGAGCCCATCTTTGCGTACTATCGTGCGTTTGACGATGTGTTTGAGGCCGAGGGCGCGATGCGTGACGCTTATGGTCACGGTATCGACCGCATGCTTATGATGGGCGGTGGTGGGTTTGCCTATCCCAAGTTCGCGCTGATGTCGCACGAGGGCTTGCGCATGGACGTCATCGAGTATGACGGAGAGATTACGCGCCTGGCGCGCCGCTGGTTCTACCTAGACGAGCTGGAGCGCGCGGCGGGCGATCGCCTGCGGGTGATAACCGCTGAGGCTCGCTCGTATCTGGGTGTGACGAGCGTGGGCCATCGTCGCTACGACGTGGTCGTGAGCGATTGCTTTGGCGGTGCCGAGCCCGTGCGCGAGCTGGCGACCGTTGAGGCGCTGCGCCTGGTGCGGGGCGGCCTGAACCCCGGGGGTATCTACGTGGCCAATATCGTGAGCGCAAACGAGGGGAGCGATGTGACGTTCCTGCGCGATTGCGTTGCCACGGCACTCGAGGTGTTCGCTCGCGCCTGGGTGGTGCCTTGTGGCGATACGGAGTTCGGCGGCGAGGAGAATTATCTACTCATCGCCAGCGACGGCGACTACGCCTTTGCCGAAGCTGTGCCCTTCGACACCGACTTCCTCGGCACCGTCCTTCACGACAAGTAAGTCTCCCCGTCCCAAAAAGACTGGTCTTAGGCGTGGTCGCGCCAGCTGCGGACACGCTGCTTCATGCCTTCGATGTCGAGCACACCTTCGGCGAAGCCTTTGCGCACGAGCTCTTCGGGAACAAACTCGTCGTACCGATCAAAGTAAGGTACCTCGCCGGGATAGACGAGCTCGATGGGGTCGAAGTCCTTTTCGGCCTCGGCTGCGAGCACCTCAAAGAACGTCTCCTTGTCGGCCTTCATCTTGAACTGCATAAAGTATGGACGCGACGGATCGAGCCCGCGAAGGCCCAGCTTTGCGGCGCATTTAATCTTAAGCAAGCGCTCGAGCGCCAAAAAGGCGTAGCTGCCCAGCCAGGGGAAGAGCACCCAGGTGTCGCCGCCCAGGTTAATGAGCGGCTTGGCCCCCGCGCCCGAAATCTCGGCCGTATGGCGAGCCTGTGCAAGACGTGCCCGTGCGTTGCCCATGAGATACGGATATGCCGCATGCTCGTTGAGCGCTTTGCGCATGCGCTCGAGTACATGCGTATTGATGTCTCCGGGGCAGTCGCCAAAGTAGGCCGGCACCCGGCCCTTGACCTGCGTGGCAAAGACAGTGTGGCGCTTCCAGTCCACTTCCTCGACAATCCAGCAGTGTCCGGCGATGGCGATGCGCTCACCGGGCGGGGGCGGATTGACGATCGTGCCCAGCTCGGCCGACTCGCTCCGGACGGTAAACTCCTCGTTTTCCTGGAACACGGCGTAGAACTTGAAGTTGTTGATGATGCGCTCGCCCGCGAGACCCACGATGAGCCCGCCGCCCTCGGTGACCTGGATGTGGTCGATCTTGATGAGGTGGCGCAGCAGTACGCGATAGTCATCGGCCGAGACGCGGTGGAAATAGCTGAGCGTGAGCACGCGCTGGGCAAGCTCAGCCGGTGTGAGCTCGCCGGTGCTGGCGAGGGTCGACATAGTCTGGTGATAGAGCAGGCTGTAGGGGAGTCGATTGAGCTCGGGCGGCTCGACCCACTTTTCCTCGCGATAGAGTTGTACGAGCGCGATACCCTGCAGGAGCTTCCAGGGAATGGTTTCGGGCATCATCGTGCGCGGCTCGGGTTCTTCCTCGCGCATGACAAACCACATCTCGGGCGGAAGGTCGCGACGGCCCGTGCGCCCCATGCGCTGCAAAAAGGAGCTGACGGTAAACGGCGCGTCAATCTGGAAGGCGCGCTCCAGACGGCCGATATCGATACCGAGCTCCAACGTAGAGGTGGTGACGGTTGTCTGCGCCTGCTCCTCGTCGCGCATAAGCTCCTCGGCCGTCTCGCGCAGCGATGCCGAAAGGTTGCCGTGATGGATTAGAAAGCGGTCGGGCTCGTGTCGACTTTCGCAGTAGCTGCGCAGCATGGAGCACACAGCCTCTGCCTCCTCGCGCGAGTTGGCAAAGACCAGGCACTTGCGGCCGCGCGTATGCTCAAAGATATAGCCCATACCGGGGTCGGCGTTGTCGGGCGCCGTGTCGGTGGGGTTGAGAAGCGCCTGCTCGGTCGCTCGTGGAATGTCGACTTCGCCCTCGGGGGCCGAGGAAGTGCGACGGTCTTTGGGAGTGGCCTTGCCCCGCGCCTGCTCGCGACGTTGACGGCGCTCCTCTTGTGTGAGCTGTCCGCTGTGACGCATGTCTTGGGCGCCGGCGGGCAGTGCCGCGGATGCCGCCGCCTCGATGCGCTCGCACGCAAGCACTTCGGCCTCTTGAGGACCCGTGCTCTCGAATCCCCGCTGCTGTGCCTGGGGACCCGAGTTGTAGAAGTGCTCCATGGAGATGCGCCACACGCGACGCGGTTCCTCAAAACGGGGGATAACGCAGTCGCGTTCCGTTCCCTGCGAGAGAAAGGCGCCCGTGCGCTCGGGGTCGCCGATGGTTGCCGACAGACCGATGCGGCGGGGCTGCACACCTGCCATGCGCGAGAGGCGCTCGATAAGACAGAGCGTCTGCCCGCCTCGATCGCCGCGCATAAGCGAATGGACCTCATCGATGACCACGTAGCGCAGGTCGCAAAACATGCGCGGGATCGTCATATGCTTATGGATTAAGAGTGCCTCGAGCGACTCGGGCGTAATCTGCAAGATACCGCTCGGTTTTTTGATGAGCTTAGCCTTATGCGACTGCGAGACATCGCCATGCCAGTGCCAGACAGGGATATCGGCCTCTTCGCAGAAGTCGTTGAGACGGACGAACTGATCATTGATGAGTGCCTTGAGGGGGCCGATGTAGAGGGCGCCAACGCTTGCGGGCGGGTTCTCCCAAAACTCGGTCAGGATGGGAAAGAAGGCTGCCTCGGTTTTGCCGGAAGCCGTGGATGCCGTTAGGAGCACATTGTCTTTCGTGTTGAAGATGGCATCTGCCGCCGCAACCTGAATGGAGCGCAGACTCTCCCAATCGTGGGAGTAGATGAAGTCTTGGATAAACGGGGCGTAGCGGTCAAAGGCGTTCACGGGACCTCCTTTCAAAAGCGAATCTCTCAACGCGGTGGGCAGTGGCTTGCTGCATTACTGCCTCAACGTTTGCCCAGATAAAACCTGCCAAAATAAACCTGTCCCTTTTTGGCAGGTTAGATGGTGAATTCGGCGAAGTTGTGGTCGCCGCCTGCGGTATCGGTGTCGCCTGTTGCGGTTGCCGGCGCCAGCGCGTCACCGTCGACGCTTTGCAGCAGCTCGGCCACGTTGGCATCGGGGTTCTGGCATAGGATGTCGAGCAGCTCGATAAAGTCGCGAATGACCTCGCGAGGCGTCAGGTGCGTATCGGCTCCCACGCGGCCAAACTCAATCTTGAGGAAGTCCACCAAGTCGTTTTCGGTAAGCGAGGGCGTCCAGCCAAAATAGCCGGCATGGATCTGCATGAGTTTTTCGATCAGCACCAGTAGCTCCTCGTAGGTGAGTGGCTGCAGGCGGATGATGGGCGCGAGCATGTCCTTAAGGTCCTCGCGTGCAAAGCGACCCTGAGCGAGCCGGCTGCGCAGAGCCTCGTAGGAGAATACGCCGCGGCGGCGGTCCTCGATGGAGGTCGGCGTGCCGCCCATGATCATGCCCAGGTACTGCGCCTTGCCCTGGAGCGTGTCGTTGTACATGGTCAGGATCTTCTCGTAGTTGTATTGGCGCGTGATCGCGTTGGGAATCTTGTACAGATTCACGAGTTCGTCGATGAGCACCAGCATGCCCTTGTATCCGCTGCAGACCAAAAAGCGTGCAATGAGCTTAACGTAGTCGTACCAGTCGTCATCGCTGATGATGGTCGAGGAGCCCAGCTCAGCGCGTGCCTCGCTCTTGGTGCGGTACTCGCCGCGAATCCATTTGGTCACGCGGCTCATAGCCTCTTCATCGCCCTCGGATACGGCCATGCGGTAGCGGCGGAGCATGCGGGCGAAGTCGAAGCCGTGGACCATTTCCTCGAGCGGGGCCAGTTGGGCATTAACGGCAGACTCGTCGGCGTCGGCACACGAGGCGACCCAGCGATCCAGGATAAGGTTGAGCGCGCCGCCCTCGGGGCGCGTCTTGGTCGATATATTGCGGATGAGCTCACGGTAGGTGGCAAGGCCCTGTCCCTGGCCGCCCTGCAGGCGGCGCTCAGGGGATAGGTCGGCATCGGCGACGACGAATCCCTCACCCATGGCGTGCGTGCGGATGGTCTGGAGCAAAAAGCTCTTGCCGGCGCCGTAACGACCGACCAGAAAGCGGAAGCTCGCGCCACCGTCGGAGATGAGACTCAGGTCGGTGAGCAGAGCACGGATCTCGACCTCTCGCCCCACGGTGATATAGGGAAGGCCGATGCGCGGGACAACGCCGCCCTTGAGCGAGTTGAGAATGACGGCGGCGACGCGCTTGGGCACACGGGGCGCTGCGGATGTGGTATCACTCATGGTCTAGGTATCCTCTCACGTCTGCTTCGTAATCCTCGATAATCTGCGGCCCTGCCGCGCTAAATTCAATTACGGTGTCGCCCACCAGGTCAAAGAGCGCCTCGTTGATGGTATCGACGAGCATGTCCTCGCTCTGGCCCGAGTGCGCCACTGCCGATGTCGCTTGCGCTGCGTTTTGCTCGAGCAGTGCGCGAAGGAAGGCATCTGCGGCGGGCGCGAGTTTGTTCGCAGCTTCGATGGGCGCGGGCGTTACGGGTGCGGGCGTCGGCGCGAGAAGCGGTGCCACGACACCAAACTGTTCGGTGGATATGGTTGGCTCGTCGGTCTCGTCCTGCCGAATGGGTGCCGCGACCGCCTCGACAATCGCGTCGGCTACGGGCTCGGCTTCCGGTTGCCCTGAGTCCGCTGCCTCGGCTTCCACAGGTGCGCCGTCCTCGCGCTCTTCATCGATCAAAAGCGCTTCACGCGTTTGCGCGGCGGCGCTTCGAATGTGCCCCAGCTGACTCAGATCGATATCGATCTTGACGGGCTGGTGTGCGGCGTCCCACGAAAGCCATGCCACAATCTCGTCATCGATAATCTTGGCCAGATATTTGGGGACCTTTTCTTCCTTAAGGGGATGCGCGGGGTCCAGCGCCAGGCGCAGGCGTTGGTCGCAGGCGCGCATCATTTCACCGAGCTTGCTGCTCTTTTGCCTACTGCCATGGATACGCATGCATTCCCAAAAGCCGTTTTGGCAACGGTAGATATGGATAGGATCCAGGCGGTATTCGCAGTCCTCGTGGCGCTCGGGCGCAAAGAATACGGCCGAGGCAAACATGGTGTAGGGCATGGCCGTCTCCTCCCCAAATAAACTCGCCACGATGCCGGTCTTTCGGTGTGTGTCATAGTAGCGCGCCATGCGGACATACACGGCGCACGCCACGTGGCGCAGATCGCGGTGGTGGCTGCGGTCGAGCCGCGAGCTACTTAGGTTGTACGTGGAGAGGGCGTTGATGGCGGCCATGAGTCGCTCCTCGCGCACCTCATCGGGCGGAAGGGGGAGCGTGGGCTCGGAGGTTTTGCGATGCTTAGGGGTCTGGCCGGACGGTGCCGGCGCTGGCACAAGGTCTCGTGCCGCGTGCCGCAGCTCGATAAGGGCATTATCGAACATGACGGTTTTAGAGTCACGAAGCAGCTTGGGGTCGAGCGCGTGGAACACGGCGTAATCCTGCAGCCACACGCGTGCAAATCGGTCGAGGCCGGGCTCGAAGGCGCGATAGACATCCCAAAAAGCCTTGATCTTGTTAAAACCATCGAGCGGGTCATCTACGCCAATGCCGCAAATCAGCTCATAGAGATACAGAAAGGCAAAGGACGTAGACGTTTCCTCGACGGTTCCGCGGCGCACTTGGGCACGCCAGGTAAAGTAGCCGCGCAACTGCCGGTCGCTCATGGCGTTGTAGGTGGGAAAGTACGACTTAAAGGTGCCGTTGTAGGGACAGTCGTCCTCAAAGTCGGCCATCAGCAGGCCCTGGCGGTAGAAAAGCTCGGCTTCCGAAAGCCAGCGACCTGCGCCGCCTTTGGGGTCATCCTGCCAGCGCGATATCTCGCGCATCTTGCGGTACTGGTCGGGAAGGAAATTCTGCATCTGACGACCGGTTTTGAGAATCGGCTCGTCAGCATAGACTTCGTTTGAGAAGCGAGCAGACTGATGGGTCCGGGCCTCGGCCATAATGCGCTCGATGAGCATCTTGATGTCCTGGTCGGCCACCGTCTCTCCTCTCCTAACGCAGCTTCGGTGACCTCATATCATAGCACAGCATCAAACAGGTGTTCGAGATGCTGCTGCGTAGATAGATTTAGAACAGGAGGGCGTAGATGACGGCGATGACGACGGAGGGGAGCATATTGGCCGTGCGGAAGGTCTGAGGACGGATGAGGTTGACGCCGACGCAGAAGATGAGCATGGAGCCTACGAGCGAAAGGCTGTCGAGGGCTGCCGTAGTCATGATGGGGGAGAGTGCGCCGGCAAACAGCGTGATCGTCCCCTGGAACACGGCGACGGGCAGGGCGGAGAAAATGCAGCCGCGGCCAAGCGACGCCGTCATGGTGCAGACGATGATGCAGTCCAGCGCGCCCTTGAGGGCAAGCGTGGACCAGTCGCCGAGCAGGCCGTCCTGGATCGATCCCACAATGGCCATGGCGCCGATACACACGGTGAGTGAAGTCGAGACAAAAGCGTTGGTGAACTCGTTATCGCCCTCGCTGCCGGTTTTGCGCTTGAGCCATTCGCCAAGGTTTTCAATGGCGGCCTCCAAGTTGATGGCCTCGCCGATGAGCGAGCCGAGGGCGAACGAGACAATGAGCATGGTGGTACCAGTGGTCGCCAGTGCCTTCCCATCGATGATGAGCATCTTTTGCATGGTGCCGCCCAGGCCGATAAACAGGACGCACAGCCCCGATGCTTTCATGAGCGTGTCTTGGATGCGCGGTGTAATGAAGCGGCCGCCCACTAATCCCAAAAGACCGCCCGCAACTAAAAGCACAACGTTGATGATTGTTCCCAAGCCCGGCATGAGCCCTCCTGTATTGATGCCAACGTGGCAATCGTAGCAGAACGAAATGCGAGGCACATCGCGACTCATCTAATACGTTATATAAGTGGTATTAGGGATGGTGCGCAGCATTTAAGCCTCAGGTGGTTGTCGGGACATAGGGATAGTATTCAAAGCGCAGTGTCATAAGCCGCTGCGGGAATTCAATAGCCGCGGCGATGATATTGGCATCGCGGGCACGATCAAACCCTTCGAGTTCGATCTGATACGAGACGTCTTGCATAATGTCCAGACGTCGCCAGGCTAGGAGTGTGTCGCCATCGAATTCCAAGGTCTTGCCTCCGTCTGGAGCAACGGCGTATAGACGCAGCTTGGCGGTCGTTGCGGGGTCGACAACCGTGACCTTTTTAATTTCGTTTCTAGTATTCTTGGCGCCCAACAAGGTGAGCAGTGTTGGGGCCACGACCTCGCCCGATGGCAAAAAGACGACTTCGATGGATTCAGGAAATGCGATGATGGCCGACTTGCGGACGGGCTGATTGGCGGCGGCAACTTCGATGTTCGCAGCGTCGATGACCTCTGTGTGGTCGAGCGCGGCAAGCACGCAGCAGTTACCTTCATCGATCTCTTGAGGATCAGCAAGCCCCAGACTGTCTGCGAGCTCGGGATCGTTTGAATCGGTAGCGGGCCCATTCGGTGCTTCGAAAGAAGCTGGGACGCTGTTTGTCGGCGACGGCGTGTCGCCCGCACCTGCTTCTTTGTCCGCGCTCTCTTCTTGTATGGTTGCGTTGATGGGTTCGTCGTTTGAGGGGAGCGTCTTGGCGTCAAGCGCGGAAGGAAGAATTCCGATGGCTCCGGATCCGTTCCACTCCATTTCGAGAAGCGCCGGGTCGGCAAGAATGCGTTGCCTGC
>CAJKGV010000035.1:0-12785 GCA_905199455.1 Collinsella aerofaciens
ATCCCGCTATTCCTCGACGCTGATTCCCTGCTTTTCGAGATAGGCGAGCCAGCGGCTCATCGTGTCCTCGGATAGCGCATGCTCCATCATGCAGGCCTCGGAATCGGCTCGCTCAAATTCGACACCGAGCTCCTGAACCAAAAACGTGCGGATGAGGCGATGACGGTACCAGATAGCCGTGCCGACCTCGCGACCGCGATCGGTCAGGATTACCTTGCCGTAGTGCGATTGCTCGACAAGCTCGGATGCCTTGAGCGCCGAAACCGCTTTATTGACCGATGCCTTGGAGACGCCAAGGCGCTGCGCGATGTCGACCGATCGCACGCCGTTGGTTTCCCCCTCTTCGCTTTCAATGCGAACCATGCACTCCAAGTAGTCTTCGTTCGCCACCGTCAGATGTAGTTCGCGCGAGCTATTTGTCGTATCCATGATCTTCCGTCCCTTCTGCATTCAATGGCTGATTCTACCCCATCCAAGCGTCGTGGTATGCCGTGGCATACCGTGCTAGAGTTCTTGTTGCACACGACGACCAAGATTGGAGCGGTCTTTATGGAAAACACCACCACGAGCCCCGATGTCCTTGAACGCTTTTTGCGCTACGTCCAGATCAACACGCAGTCCGAGGATGCAAACTGCGACCAGGTACCCTCGAGCGCCGTTCAGTTTGACCTTGCCAACGTGCTGGCTGAAGAGCTGCGCGAGCTTGGTGCGGAAGATGCCCACGTGACCGAGCACGCCTATGTCTGCGCGCATATCCCCGCAAGTGCGGGCGCTGAGGACAAGCCCGCCCTGGGCCTGATCGCCCATCTCGACACCACCGAAGTTGCACCGGGCGCCGGCGTGAAGCCGCACATCGTACACTACGAAGGCGGCGACCTGGTCTGCGGCACGGTTGACGGTAAGCCCGTTGCCATGAGTACCGCCAAGCTTCCCGCCCTGAATGACCTCGCGGGTGAGGACCTGGTCTGCAGCGATGGCACCACGCTGCTGGGCGCGGACGACAAGGCAGGCGTCGCCGAGATCATGTCGCTTGTCGCGCGTATCGCTCAGGACCCTTCTCTGCCCCATCCCGCACTCGGCATTTGCTTCTGCCCTGACGAGGAGATCGGCCACGGAGCCGAGCTGTTGGATATCGATACCTTTGGCTGCAAGTACGCCTACACGGTCGACGGCGGCCCCATCGGCGAACTGGAGTGGGAGTGCTTTAACGCCGCCGAGGCGACCGTCCGCTTTGAGGGCCAGTCCATCCACCCGGGCGACGCTAAGGGCCGTATGGTCAACGCAGGCAATCTGTTCTGCGACTTCAACGCGTTGCTCCCCTACGTGCAGCGCCCGGAGTATACGGAAGGCTACGAGGGCTTTTATCACCTTGAGGGTGTATCTGCGACCGTCGATCACGCCACAGCGCGCTATATCGTCCGCGACCATGACGCCGCCAAGTTCCAGCAGAAACTCGACCTTATTGATGCCGCCGCCTCGATGCTCAACCAGCGTCTGGGTGAGGAGCGCGTGACGGTCGAGATTAAGCAGCAGTATCGAAATATGGCCGAGATCGTTCGTGACTATCCCGAGCTTATTGATGTTGCCAAGGAAGCCTACCTTGCCTGCGGCGTTGAGCCCCAAGTGCTGCCGATTCGTGGCGGCACCGACGGCGCCCAGCTGTCGTTCCGCGGTCTGCCCTGCCCCAACCTTTCCACCGGCGGCTATTGCTACCACGGCGTCAACGAGTTCGTCCCGGTCAGCTCGCTCGTCAAGATGACCGACGTCCTGCAGGAGCTCGTCGCCCATTTCGCATAAGACTGGCCGCATAAGCCCAAAAGACGAATCGCCCCGTCCTCAACCGAGAACGGGGCGATTTTTTTGCTGCAACGAGAACAGGTTGACGCACGCCAGCCTCTTAACGCAAGGAGTGTCCCAAACTGCCGGCACATAAGGAACGTCCCCAAGTGCCAAGTGGACTACCCAACTGCAAGTGACGACATCGCTGGTTGAATCAACGTCAGCGAGCGACGTCCAGAGCGAACAAGTTGGCATGAAAAAAGCAGGGCATTGACCTTCTGGTCATGCCCTGCCTTTTGAATGACAAATTGTCGCTCTGGGCGGCGCGCAGCGTCGAGCCGTTACGCGGGCTGGTAAGCCCGCGTAACTCTAATAGTTGGCTTCGTAGCCGTTGCCGTCGCCGGTGGGCTCTTCGTAGTAGTCCGAATCGCTCGAATCGCCTGAGTCATCGGAATCGTCAGAGCTGACCGATGAGGTTGCGGTACCGTTTGCGTAGTCGTCAGACGTGTTGTTGTTCAGGTCGCCGATCGTAGAGCTGGAACCGTCGGAAAGACCCATGGTGTTGGGACCCTTGGGATCCTTGCCGGCATCGACGCGCTCCATCATTTCCTTGAGCTCGTCCTCGTAGACAAAGACGTAGCTCACACCGTCGATCATGGTGCTGTCGTCGGCGTACGAGGGCAGGTTGGCCGAGTAGATACCGTCGACATCCATACCGCGCATGGCGTTGACCGTAGCCACGATATCCTGAACGCTCATATCGGTTACGAGCATATCGGACAGCGAATTAACCAGGCCAAAGATCTTCGTGGCATCGAAGTTATTAAGAATCTGGTTGGCAAGGGCGCCAAGCACCTGACGCTGGTGGCGCATGCGCGTGTAATCGCCGTCGGCATAGGTGTAGCGGCAGCGGGCATAGGTAAGGGCGGTGGCACCGTCCATATGCTGCTGGCCAGCGGTAATCTTAATATCCAGGTGCTCGGGGTCGTCAACATCATCGGTTGCGTTAATGTCGATACCGCCAACCGAATCAATCAGCGCCTGCATACCGTCGAAGCTGACCTCGGCATAGTGGGAAATCTGAACACCGCACAGCTCGTTGACCGCCTCGACCATGGCCTCGGCGCCGCCAACGGTATGGCAGGCGTTGATCTTCATGGTCTCACCCTTGTACTCGACCTTGGTGTCGCGCGGAACGGAAATGAGCGTCGCCTGCTTTTGCGTGGGGTCGATGCGTGCCAGGATAATCGAGTCGGCACGATACGTATCCTCGCCCGGACGGCCGTCAGTGCCAAGAAGCAGCACGTAGAACGGATCCTTAGCCTCATCGGTGTCAACCAGAACCCGACGCAGATTGTCGGTAATGACATTAGAATCGCCGAGCTTGCCCATAATGGTGGCAAACCACAGGCCGGCAGCGGTAGTGGCACTCAGCAGCACGCCAAGCACGACAATGAGCGCGACGTGACGAATCGTGTGGCTACGACGACGTTGGCGAGCGCGCTCGGAATAGCGAGCCACGTTATCGCGACTGTAGATCTTGGCCTGTGCACCAGTTGAGGGTCTTCGGGCGGTGGTATCCGCGAGGGGCTTTTTATTAAACATAGGCAACCTGTATTAGTAGATGGCGGGATCGGGGACGGTAGCATGCTCGACATGCGCGCCGAGCGCCTGCAGCTTTTCGACAAACTGCTCGTAGCCGCGCTTGATGTGATGGATGGCCGAAACCTCGGTCGTCCCGTCGGCGATCAAGCCCGCTACGACGAGGGCCGCTCCGCCACGCAGATCGGGCGAGGTAACCTGTGCGCCCGAGAAGCCCTTGACGCCATGAATCATGGCATGATGACTCTCGATACGAATGTCGGCACCCATGCGCACCAGCTCAGAGGCAAACATAAAGCGATTCTCGAAGATGTTCTCGGTAATAACGGAACTGCCGTCGGCAAGGGCGGAGAGTACCATAATCTGTGCCTGCATGTCCGTCGGGAAGCCGGGGAACGGAAGCGTCTGGATGTCGACCGGCTTGATACGCTCGGCACGGTTCACATGGACGCCATCCTCGACGCGCTCGCAGTCGATACCCATGAGCTCCATCTTCTTGAGCACCATGCCCAAGTGAATGGGGCAAAAACCCGTGACGTCGACACCGCGATCGTCGGCCATCAACGCACCGGCAACGATAAAGGTACCGGCCTCGATTCGGTCGCCCACTACGCGATGGGTAACAGGATGCAGCTCTTCCACGCCCTCGATGGTCACGACAGGCGTACCGGCGCCGACAATCTTAGCGCCCATCTCGTTGAGCATGTTGGCGAGATCGACGATCTCGGGCTCGCGGGCGGCATTGTCGATAACCGTGGTGCCCTGCGCGCGCACAGAGGCCATGATGAGGTTCTCGGTCGCACCGACGCTGGCGAACTCGAGCGTGACGGTGGTACCGCGCAGACCTTGGGGCGCATTAGCGTTGATGTAACCGTGGGCGGTATCGAACTCAACGCCCAGGGCCTCAAGACCAAGAATGTGCATATCGATCTTGCGAGCACCCAGGTTGCAGCCGCCCGGCATGGCAATTTTGGCGCGATGGAAGCGGCCCAGCAGGGGTCCCATGACGGCGGTGGAAGCGCGCATCTTGGCAACGAGCTCGTAGGGGGCCTCCCATGAATCGACCTGAGAGGTATCAATCTCGAGCGTGTGCTCGTCGAGAACATCGATCGTAGCGCCCATGCCTTTGAGCACCTTGCCCATCACGTGGACATCGGAAATATCGGGCACGTTCTGCAGCGTCGTCTTGCCCGGCGCCAGAAGCGTTGCCGCCATGAGTTTGAGCGCGGAGTTCTTGGCGCCTGAAACGGGCACGGAGCCTCCGATGGCGTGGCCACCCTCAACGCGGATAATATCCAAGGTCTACCCTTTCAAAAAGCATGCCCGGGGTGGCTGGGCCATCCCGGGCATGATGTGTTCGCAAATGGTCGAACGCTAAATCGTTTGACTATTGGGCAAGCTTGAGCTTACACCATGCGATTTCATTATAGAGGTAGGCGCGGCGTGCATCATCCTCCGACAAATTACCCAGCTTCTCTTCAAAACCTTGAATATCAGCTTTAAGCTTGTCGGCATCGACGGTCGCCAAATCGCAAGCGCGCTCGGCGAGAACGGTCACGACATCGTCCGCAACCTGGGCATAGCCGCCGGCCACGGCAAACGTGTGGTCGACAGTGCCCATGGCCTTATCGGAAACGCGAACGTAACCGCGGTCGATCGTGCAGATCTCGCTGGAGTGAGCAGGCAGAACGCCAAACTCGCCATCCGTGGACGGAATCGACACAAACGCAGCGTCGCCCTCATAGGCGCAGCTCACGGGGCACACGATGCGGATACGCATAACCTACTTCTCCCCCATCTTGCGGGCGCGCTCGCGCACGTCCTCAATCGTGGAAGCATAGCGGAAAGCCTGCTCGGGCAGGTCATCGGCCTTGCCGTCGACAATCTCGGCGAAGGAGCGGACGGTATCCTCGACGCGGACGTAGACACCGGG
Source organism: Collinsella aerofaciens (assembly GCA_905199455.1). Classification (GTDB taxonomy): domain Bacteria; phylum Actinomycetota; class Coriobacteriia; order Coriobacteriales; family Coriobacteriaceae; genus Collinsella; species Collinsella aerofaciens_AW. The sequence goes on from CAJKGV010000035.1 coordinate 5,315, forward strand.
GTTGCCGGTGAACTTCTCGGCGACGTGGAAGGACTGCGAGAGGAACTGCTGGATCTTACGGGCACGGTTGACCGTAAGGCGCTGCTCCTCGGACAGCTCGTCCATACCCAGGATGGCGATGATGTCCTGAAGGTCGGAGTACTCCTGCAGGAGCTCCTGGACCTTGACGGCGACACGGTAGTGCTCCTCGCCGACGATCGAGGGATCGAGAGCGTCGGAGGAAGACGCGAGCGGGTCGATAGCCGGGAACAGGCCGAGCGACGAAATGCTACGCGAAAGAACCGTGGTGGCATCGAGGTGCGTAAACGTCGTGGCAGGCGCCGGGTCGGTCAGGTCGTCGGCGGGGACGTAGACAGCCTGGACGGAGGTAATGGAGCCCGTCTTGGTCGAGGTAATGCGCTCCTGGAGGTCGCCCATCTCGGTTGCCAGCGTGGGCTGGTAACCAACGGCGGACGGCATACGGCCCAGCAGTGCGGAAACCTCGGAACCTGCCTGGGAGAAGCGGAAGATGTTGTCGATGAACAGCAGAACGTCCTGACCACGATCACGGAAATACTCAGCGGTGGTAAGGCCGGCCAGACCGATGCGCAGACGCGCTCCGGGCGGCTCGTTCATCTGACCATAGACCAAGCAGGTCTTGTCGATAACGCCAGACTCGCTCATCTCGAGGAACAGGTCGGTGCCCTCGCGGGTACGCTCGCCGACGCCGGTGAACACCGAGGTGCCGCCGTGCTCCTGGGCGAGGTTGTTGATGAGCTCCTGGATCAGAACGGTCTTGCCGACGCCGGCGCCGCCGAACAGACCTGTCTTGCCGCCGCGGATGTAGGGCTCGAGCAGGTCGACGGCCTTGATGCCGGTCTCGAAGATCTCGGTCTTGGTGGTGAGCTCGTCGAAACGGGGCGCTGCATGGTGGATGGGGTAGAACTCCTCCACCTCGGGCATGGGTTTGCCGTCGACGGGCTTGCCCATGACGTTCCAAATGCGGCCGAGCGTCTTGGGGCCAACGGGCATCTTCATGGGCTCACCGGTATCGGTGGCGATGAGGCCGCGCTGCAGGCCGTCGGTCGAGGACATGGCGACCGTGCGGACAACGCCGCCCGGAAGCTGGCTCTCGACCTCAAGGATCGTGCTCAGATGACCGATCGGGGTCTCGGCCTCGACCGTGAGCGCGTTGTAGATCGGGGGCACCGCACCGTCAAACTTGACGTCGACGACAGGGCCGATGATTCGCACGATGCGACCATCACCGGCAGTCGTCTTCTTGGTGGCTTCCTCGACCGCAAGCTGTACGGTGTTATTAGCCATTACTGTTCCTCCAATGCTGAGGCTCCGCCGACGATCTCGTTAATCTCGGTCGTGATCGAAGCCTGGCGCACGCGACTATACGTGCGGGTAAGGGTCGAGATGATCGCGGTGGCGTTTTCCGTCGCGGAGTGCATGGCCTTGCGGCGTGCACCCTGCTCGGCAGCCGCCGAATCGATCAGGGCCTGGTAGATGACCGTCAGGATATAAGACGGCACAAGCTTGCCGAGAACATGCTCGGGAGAGGGCACGAACTCGAACGTGGACGAGATGCGCTTAGGGGCGTCGGTCTCGTTCTTACGCGGACCGTGGGCCATAGCGATCATCTCGGGGTCGAGCGGCAACAGATGCTCGACGCGAAGCTCCTGATCCACGCGGTTCTTGGCGTGGTGGTAGACAAGCTCGACACGGTCAAGCTCACCGGCACGATACGCATCGCAGATATGAGAGGAGATCATGCGGGCCTGGTTGAAATCGGGCTCAGAGGAGTTGCCCTCAAAGTGCATGACGACGTTTGCGCGGTCACGGAAATACGTGGCCGGTTTGCGCCCACACGCGATGATCTCGCACTCGATGCCGTCGTTCGCCCAAGAAGCGGCGAGCTTTTCGGCCGTGCGCTCCACCGTCGTATTGAAACCGCCGGCAAGGCCGCGGTCCGAGGCAATAACGACAATCAGGCCATGCTTGACGCTCTCATGCTTCTGCAGCATGGGATCGGTGCCCGAACAGGAGGCGTCGCCGGCGACCGTCAACATGACGTCGGTCAGCGCCTCCTTATAGGGCTCGGCCTGCTTGGAGCGATCGAGGGCACGACGGATCTTGGCCGTAGAGACCATCTCCATCGTGCGCGTGATCTGCTTGGTCGTGGTAACCGAGGAGATTCGCTTCTTAATGTCGCGAAGGTTGGCCATGGGGCTTAGTTCTCCTCTGATCCAGAAACATCCGAATGGTGCTTGGCCATGAACTGCTGCTTGAAGTCGCCGATGACGCGCAAGAGCTCAGCCTTGGTGTCATCATCGATCTTCTTGGCGCGAACCTTGTCGAGCAGCGAGCCAAAGCCATTGTCCATGTACTCGATGAGCTCGGCACGGAAAGGCAGCACGTCGGCGATCTCCAGGTCATCCAGGAAGCCCTCGTTGCCAGCGAACAGCGTAACGATCTGCTCGCCAACCTCAAACGGCTTGTAACGCGGCTGCTTCAGGAGCTCGGTCATGCGGGCACCATGGGTCAGCTGCTTCTGAGTAGCCTCGTCGAGGTCGGAGCCGAACTGCGTAAAGCCGGCGAGCTCCTGGTACGAAGCGAGGTCCAGACGGAGGTTGCCGGCGACCTGCTTCATAGCCTTGGTCTGCGCGTCGCCACCGACGCGGGACACGGAAATGCCCACGTCGACTGCCGGGCGCTGGCCCTGGAAGAAGAGTTCGGACTGCAGGTAGATCTGACCATCGGTAATGGAAATGACGTTGGTCGGAATGTAGGCCGAGACGTCGCCGTCCTGGGTCTCGATGATCGGAAGAGCCGTCATGGAGCCGTAACCGTTCTTCTTGGACATCTTGACGGCACGCTCGAGCAGACGAGAGTGCAGGTAGAAGATGTCGCCAGGATAGGCCTCGCGTCCGGGCGGACGATGCAGCGTCAGCGACATCTGACGGTAGGCCACAGCCTGCTTGGACAGGTCGTCGTAGATGACGAGCACGTGGCCGCCGGGGTTGGTCTCGCTGGCGGGCTTGCCGTCCTCGCCGTTGTACATGAAGAACTCGCCAATAGCGGCACCGGCCATAGGCGCGATGTACTGCATAGGGGCGGAATCGGCAGCAGTGGCCGAAACGATGATGGTGTAGTCGAGCGCACCGTGCTGAGCGAGGGTCTCACGGATGTTGGCAACCGTGGAGGCCTTCTGGCCGATGGCGACATAGATGCAGACCATGCCCTTGCCGCGCTGGTTGAGGATAGCGTCGATGGCGATGGCGGTCTTACCGGTCTTACGGTCGCCGATGATGAGCTCACGCTGACCGCGGCCAATAGGCACCATGGAGTCGATAGCGAGCAGACCGGTCTGAACCGGCTCGCACACCGGGGTACGATCGATGACGCCGGGAGCCTTGAACTCGATGGGGCGACGGTGCGTGGCGACGATGTCGCCCAGGCCGTCGATGGGCTGGCCGAGCGGATTGACGACGCGGCCGAGCATGGCACGGCTCACGGGGATATCCATAATGCGGCCAGTGGTGCGGCACTCGTCGCCTTCCTTGATGGAGTCGACGGCACCGAACAGAACGGCGCCGACCTCGTCACGGTCAAGGTTCTGGGCAAGGCCGAAGACGGTCTCACCGGTATCGGAGCTCTTGAACTCCAGAAGCTCGCCTGCCATGGCGCTCTTGAGGCCGGAGACGCGCGCGATGCCGTCGCCTACCTCGTCGACCGTTGAAACCTCATGCGTATCGACCGTCGCGGAGAGGCTCGTGAGCTGCTCCTGCAGTTTCTTGGCGATATCCTGGGCATTGAGGGTTTCGGACATTAGGCTTCACCTCCGTACGAATTAGCAGAGTTTGCGAGGGTCTCCTGCGCGATGCGCAGCTGCGTCTTGACGGAAATGTCACGACGCTCGCCGCGGGCCTCGAGCACCAGGCCGCCCACGATAGACGGGTCGACCTGCTCGATAAGGAATACCTTGCGGCCGAAGTCCTGCTCGCATTTCTTAGTGATGGTTTGACGCAGCTCGTCGTCGAGCGGGATCGCCGTGGTGACGGTCACGCCCACTACATCCTCGTCTTCCTCGGCAACATACTTAAAGGCAGCTGCCACCTTGGGAAGAAGGTCGAGCTGGTCGCGCTTGGACATGGTGTCGAGCACGGCGATGATCTCGGGGCTGGCAGAAGCCAAACGCTCGACCATCTCGAGGTCCTCGAACACATGGTTCTCGGCCTTGGCGGCTTCCAAAAGGGAACGCGCGTAGGTCTCGAGCACCTTGTCCTGATAGCGGCTAGTCGGCATTCAGGCTACCTGCTTCCTGGATGTAGCGCTCGATGAGCTTCTTCTGCTCGGCATCGTCCTCGAGTGCCTCGCCCACGATCTTGGTGGCGACGGCAACGGACAGGTCGGCGATGGAGCTCGCGGCACCGGCGTAGATGGACTTGCGCTCGTCCTCGACGGTCGTATGGGCCTTGGCGATGATCTCCTCGGCCTCCGTGTGAGCAGCCTCGATGATACGGGCACGCTCGGACTCGGCGTCCTTACGGGCCTCGAGAACGATGTCGGCAGCCTGACGACGGGCGTCGGTGACGATCGAGTCGGACTCAGCGCGCTTGGCGATAGCCTCCTGCTTGGTCTTCTCGGCCTCGTCGAGGCTCTCCTCGATCTTCTTGCCGCGCTCCTCCATGGTTTTCATGATGCCCGGCAGGGCGACCTTGGCCAGCACGATCCAGATAATCAGGAAGGCGATAAGCGCCGGGATGAACTCCGCCATCTTAGGGATGAGGATGTCCGCACCGGCGGCGCCGTCCTCGGCGAACGCGGAAACCGGCATGAGCAGCGCGGCCGCGGACGCGGAGAGTGCGATCGCGCTCTTCTGGGATGAAAGATTCATACTTGACGCTCCGTGCTATTTAACGATCAGCGCGACAACGAAGCCGATCAGAGCCAGAGCCTCGCCGAAAGCGGAGCCCATGATGAAGACGGTGAACACGCGGCCCTGGACCTCAGGCTGACGGGCCATAGCACCCGTAGCACCCAGAGCAGACAGGCCGATAGCAAGACCAGCGCCGATAACACCGAGACCGTAACCGATAACTCCCACGATTCCTCCTTTGTCGTGCGTGTCTTATTTCACGCAGGATAACCTTTTTATAACTGCCGGGCTCCATGGGTACGGGCACCGGCGGTTTAACGAATTACCTTACCTTTAAGGCGCGAACGGAAGACTACTCCTCCTCCGCGACCTCCTCTGCCTCGGAGACATACACGGCGGTAAGAACCGTGAAGACGTAAGCCTGGATGGCGCCGACCACAAGCTCGATCGCATAGATCAGGATGAGGATGGCAAGCCAGGCTAGCGAAGGCAGGGCGCCGACGGCGTGGGCCGCGGAAACCTGCTGAAGCAGCGGCTGCATGAACATGCTCGCCATGATGGCGAACGAGCCCATGACCACGTGTCCTGCGAACATGTTGCAGAACAGACGGACGGCGAGCGTGATGAGGCGCAGGAAGGTCGAGAAGAGCTCGACGACCCACACGAGCACGTTCATCGGGAAGCTCACACCCTGCGGGGCGAGGCTCTTGATGTAGCCGATCACGCCGTGAGCCTTGCATCCGTAGTAGATGAAGTACACGAAGGCGAAGATGGCGAGCGCGGCGGTGGAGCCGATTGCGCCGGTGCCGGGCTTCATTCCCGGGATCAGGCCGATCATGTTGTTGATCAGGATGAACAGGAAAAGCGAGCACAGGAACGGGAAGTGCTTCTTCCAGTTCTCACCCACGACGCCCTTGCCGATATCGTTCTCGACGTACTCGATGATGTACTCGAAACCGTTGACGAAGAAGCCCTTGGGAACTAGGGTCTGCTTCTTCTTGAACACGGCCAGGACGATCAGGAGCACGATCGTGGAGACGATCAGCCAAAACGAGTACTGCGTGATGCCGCAGCTCAGATCGCCCACGACAGGGGTGGAGCTGAACTCGCTGACCAGATGATTAATCTCATCAGGCAGCTTTTCAAAAATTTCCACGACTTACCTTTCGACCTCATGAGGATCTCGCAGCGCCTTGGCGACGCGAACCGTGCAGGCGGCCATAAAGGCCACGAAGCCGATCGCCTCGCCCAGGAGGAACATGCGAAATGCCTCTCCGAACAACACAAACACAACCAAGGTAAAGACGAGCAGGGCGATTGCCGAGACCGCCAGACTCACCATACCCTTGAGCATGTCCGCATTCTGTTTATCGTCAAGAACCGGCTTGAGCGTAAAGACAAAGGGAAGGAAGGCAATTGCGCCCGCGATGGCGCCTGCAACGATAGCGAGCAGATCGGCTATCTGAAACACTGGCGTCCTCACTTTCCCTTTTTAACGCTTCACAGAACAGTTCCCGCCAAACATTGGTGACTATTGTACGAGCCAATCACTAAAGTACAACCGAAAAAGCATCGGTTAATACGCACCTGTTCGTTTTCTTAAGACCTTCTTTATGCCGCAGGTACGGTAATACGTTTTTCTCGAACCTTGCAGGGCAAAACGTCCGTTAACAGGAGTGCGCGCGGTCGCCTTTTGTTCGTCCGCGCGCACCGTTTCTTCGTATTTGCAGCCGCGGCCGTCTTAGCCCAGCGACTAGAGCGTGCCGTAGATGCGGTCGCCGGCGTCGCCGAGGCCGGGAACGATGTAGGCAGCCTCGTTGAGATGGTCGTCGATGGCGCAGGTATAGATATGCACATCTGGGTCCTTCTCAGTCAGCGACTTGAGGCCCTCGGGGGCCGCGACGATGCACAGCATGCGGATGTCCTTGACACCGCGCTCGCGCAGGTAGCTGATGGCCATCTCGGCCGAACCGCCCGTGGCGAGCATGGGGTCGACGACCAGGCAGATGCGCTGGTCGATATCCTTGGGCATCTTGCAGTAATACTCGTGCGGCTCGTGGGTGACCTCGTCGCGCTCCATGCCGATGTGGCCCACGCGAGCGGAGGGCACCAGGTCGAGGATGCCGTCGACCATGCCAAGGCCCGCACGCAGGATGGGCACGATGGCGAGTTTCTTGCCGGCAAGCTGTTTGAACGTGGCGGTAGTGATGGGGGTCTCGACCTCGACGTCTTCCATAGGCAGGTCGCGCATGGCCTCGTAGCCGTCAAAAAGCGCGAGTTCGCGCACGAGCTGACGGAACTGGTTGGTGCCGGTGTTTTTGTCGCGCAGGATCGACAGCTTGTGCTGGACGAGCGGGTGATCGACAAGCGTCACACGGGACGCATCGTAGGTGACGGTCATGGATTGATTGCCCCTTTCGTTGCGGCCGCAAAACGGCCTTGCTGACAAGGCGTGCAGCAATGTTACCGCCGCACGCCATGCATTAGTTTAGCGGTTTGTTGTATCGAGCAGCCCATCGCAGCCCTACTGTGCGGTGCTGAGCGAGCGCCCCTTGATTATCAACTTTATCCGAACACCTCCCACATTCATCCGCACATGTGCGG
>CAJKGV010000036.1:0-12707 GCA_905199455.1 Collinsella aerofaciens
TACTGCGAATCGGAATGGACCTCGACCTCGCAGGGGCGGTTGAGCGCCTCGAGCGCCACGATGACCGCCATGAGCTCCATGCGGTTGTTGGTGGTCTTGGCGTAGCCGCGCGAAAGCTCGGAGGTGAAGGTCTTGCCGGCGGGGTTGGTGTATTTGAGCACGGCGCCGTAGCCGCCGCGTCCCGGATTTGATCGGGCCGAGCCGTCGGTATAGATGATGACCTTCACATGGTTCCTTTCGTTGGGTACGTTTCGTGTGAGTGACCATTGTAGCGCCATGTCCGCCGGGGGCTAGCAATCTACGATTTCTACCCCGTCTTCCGACAGTTAGTTGGCATGGATGATGCGGTTGAGCTCGTCGAGGTATTGCTGCAAGAGGGGAGAGGGCTTGCGCTCGTCGTGCATGATATAGCCTACGTGCATCGTTGGGGCGTCTGCTAACGGGATCGATGCCATACCCCATTGCATTTCATTGGAGAGGACACCGGTCGACAGGGTGTAACCGTTCGACGTGATAAGTAAGTTAGTAAGTGTTCCGCGGTCCGAGATTCGTATGTTGCGGTCGCAAGGGATATAGCTAAAAGGTTCCTCGGCGTAATAGAAGGAGTTTGAGGTTCCCTGCTCAAAGCTGTAGCGCGTATAGGGTGTGAGGTCGGCAAGGGACAGCTGCGGGCGGCGGGCAAGCGGGTGGCGCTCGCTAACGAAGACGTGGACCGTCGCGTCGAATAGGGGATGGAAGCTCGCACGCGCATCGGCAAAAGCCTTCTGCAGAACGCGGGCATTAAAGTCGTCCAGATACAGGATGCCGATGTCGCTGCGAAACGCGCGGACGTCATCGATGATCTGCGACGTGGTGGTCTCGCGCATGATGAACTCGAACTTGCTGTCGCGGCAGCGCTCGACCACGTTGACAAAGGCCTCGACCGAAAAGGCGTAGTGCTGGGCGGAAATGGCGAGGCGGGCTTGCGGGGTGCCGCCGTCCTCGTAGCGGGCCTCGAGCATATCGGCCTGCTCTACGACCTGGCGCGCATAGCCCAAAAGCTCGGTGCCGTCGTTGGTGAGCGTGACGCCGCGGCTGGAGCGCGTGAAGATCTCCAGGTGGAGTTCCTGCTCCAGGCTTTTGACGGCGTTTGAGATGTTGGACTGAGCGGTATAGAGGCGCTGAGCTGCGGCGTTGATTGAGCCGGACTCTGCCACGGCGATCAGAAAACGAAGCTGCTGGAGGGTCATCGGCGCCGTCCTTTCGAGCGTTATCTACAAAACCGATAACAGGTTAGCGCTTTTAAGTGATTGACCGAGCGAAACAATGCTCGTACTATTCAAAACACACAAAGGCGGTAGGTAATTAAACCGACCACGGAACCGGGATGCGAAAGGAGGCCCGCATATGAAATGCTTACCAAGACGAATGCCGGGCTCCTGTTTGCGCCCGTTGGCGTGATCAGGAGACAGCGACTTACTTCTCTCTAATTTGTTTACTTTTGTTCGATCAAGGAGATCATCATGAGCCAGTTCATCAACAACCCCGAGCACACCTTTGGTTTCGATACCCTGCAGCTTCACGTTGGCCAGGAGAGCGCCGATCCCGCATCCGACTCCCGCGCCGTGCCTATCTACCAGACCACGAGCTATGTGTTCCGCAACTCCCAGCACGCCGCCGACCGCTTTGGTCTTGCCGATGCTGGTAACATCTACGGCCGTCTGACCAACTCCACCCAGGGCGTCTTCGAGGACCGTATCGCCGCACTCGAGGGTGGCGTGGCAGGTCTCGCCGTCGCCTCCGGTGCTGCTGCCATCACCTATACCCTGCAGGCTCTTGCTCAGGCCGGTGACCATGTGGTTGCCCAGAAGACCATCTACGGTGGCTCCTACAACCTGCTGGAGCATACGCTCTCCCAGTTTGGCGTCGAGACCACGTTTGTCGACGCTCATAACCTGGACGAGGTCGAGGGCGCCATCAAGGACAACACCACGGTCATCTACCTCGAGACGCTCGGCAACCCCAATTCTGACATCCCCAATATCGACGCCATCTCCGAGATCGCCAAGAAGCACGGTTTACCGGTTGTCGTCGACAACACCTTCGGCACCCCGTATCTGTTCCGTCCGCTGGAGCATGGTGCCAACATCGTCGTCCACTCCGCAACCAAGTTCATCGGCGGCCACGGCACCTCGCTGGGCGGTGTGATCGTCGACGGCGGTAACTTCGATTGGAAGGCGAGCGGCAAGTATGAGCAGATCGCCGAGCCCAACCCCTCCTACCATGGCGTCTCGTTTGCCGAGGCTGCCGGTCCCGCCGCCTTCGCAACCTATGTCCGCGCCATCCTGCTGCGTGACGAGGGCGCCTGCATCAGCCCGTTCAACGCTTGGATCCTGCTCCAGGGCACCGAGACTCTGTCGCTGCGCGTTGACCGTCATGTCGAGAACACCAAGAAGGTCGTTGAGTTCCTGGCTGGTGATAGCCATGTCGCCAAGGTGAACCACCCGAGCCTGTCTGAGCACCCCGATCACGAGCTCTATCAGAAGTACTTCCCCAACGGCGGTGCCTCGATCTTTACCTTTGAGATTAAGGGTGGCCAGGAGGCAGCTTGGAAGTTCATCGACCATCTGCAGGTCTTCTCGCTGCTCGCCAACGTGGCCGACGTCAAGTCGCTCGTCGTGCACCCGGCTACCACTACGCACTCCCAGCTCTCTGCCGAGGAGCTCGCCGAGCAGAACATCACGCCCTCCACGATCCGTCTTTCCATCGGTACCGAGAACGCCGAGGATATCATTTGGGATCTGAAGCAGGCCTTCGCCGCGCTGGACGAGTAAGGCGACTTGTGCAAGGACCCCTTGCGACTCGATAGGTATAACTGCATAAAATGCCTGCTCAAGGCGCCTGTGCGAACAATGGTTGCACAGGCGCCTTTTTTGCATAGAGCGGGTGCAAAAACAGGGTTTTTGGCATGCTTTATGCAATCGAGATGTGGAAAACTCCTGTTAAGAGGATGTGAGTTTTACGCAATTGACGTGCGCCTTTTGAGTAAAACCGCAGGTCGCGATTTGCTCGGGGTACTATGCAGCGCGATCGAATCACACGCAGCTCAAACGCAGCAAAAACGCACTACGGAGGTTTCTAGCTACATGAGGATCGATTCACGAAAACCGAAAGCCGCCGCCCTTTCCGCCGCTCTGACCGTGGCACTTTTGGCGGGCGCCGGTGCAACCGATGCCCACGCGGCAACACTATCCGATACGGTTGGACCTACGCCGTCCGAGGCGACGCTGGTGCAGCCCGTTGACTATCGCGGCGATGGTTATGGTTCCATGCAGGAGTGGAACGCCTCGATGGAGGCCAAGCGCGATTCCCTTGAGATGCGCGCTCAGATCATTATGAATATGTATGGCGACTATGCTACCGATGACGAGCGTGCTGTGCTGCAGGGTTGCATCGACGGTGCGGGTAGCCTGTTGACGATGGGGGAGGTCGACGCCAAGTCGACCGAGCTCGATGAGCTGCGCGCTGCGCTTGAGGATGCCAAGCGCGAAGCGCTCGAGGCTGCCGCCGAGGCGGAGGCTGCCGAGGCCGCCCAGGCTTCGTACTACAACGCCGGTTACACTCCGTCTTACGCGTCTGCCGCGTCCTACGCGAACGGATCGGGCCTGACGCGCTCTGCGGGTGTCAATAACTACAACGGGCGCCGCGAGACCTATTACAGCAGCAATGTGCTTTATCACTATCGCACGGGCGAATGGACTCAGGATTCTGAGGGCTTCTGGCGCGATTCCGACGGCTATTACGTTGTTGCCGCGGGCGATATGGCCCAGGGCTCGACCTTTACGGGCTCCAAGGGTGATTGCAAGGTCTATGACTCCGGCTGCGCTGCCGGAACCACCGATTACTACACCGGTTGGTAATTTTTCTGCATCACGGATATTTGGCGGACGGGCGTCTTTACCGAGCTTTAGGGCAACGTAAGGACGTCCGTTCTATGTATGCGTTTGAGTTAACAGAGCCCTTACCGTGGCGGTACGCTGGGCGTATGGATGCGGGGCACACTGGTTCTTGAGAAATAAGGTCTTTCTCTTGGAGGAAGTGGTCTTGTGAATGCTCGAGATATTGCCGTTGCCGCCGTCGCGTTGATGCTTGGCTGCCTTGGTCCCACGGCCGCGCTCGTCGCGGACATGCAGGGGACATGCGGGGCTGCTCCTATCGTGGTCGGCGCGCTGATCGCGGCCACGCTGCTGGGAAGCGCAGGCGTGGTTCTTTGCCGCGACGATGAGGACGAGGTGCCGGGGTCGCAACGCTAACTGTTGTGAGATCGGCCGCCGGTCATAGACGAAGATGAAGGCCGCCGCAGGGGAAAGGTTCCCTTGCGGCGGTTTTGCTGTTAAGGCTGTTGAATGCGGCGCGTCGGCGCTACCAGCTTTTCTCGATATCGCGGATGCGCCGATAGAGCCACTCGTTTTGCGGTGCCTGGATATCGTGTTTGGCTGCGAGGCGGCAGATGGTGCCCGCGAACTCATCAACCTCGGTTTTGCGCCTTGCGATGCGGTCTTGAGCCATCGAGGGCATACCGGCGGGGTCGATTCCCTCGATGAGGTGCACCATTTGCGTCAGGTCTGCCTCGGTCAGTTCAACGCCCTCGGCGTTGGCGACCGCAAGCGTTTCGCGCATGGCGGAAACAAAGCAGCGACGCTGCTCGGAGCCCGGCTCCGTGGCGCTTCCGTAGGTCCCGCCGTAGGCCATGCAGGTCTGGTTGATGCCGTCGTTGAGCATGAGTTTGGCCCACATGCGGTGGGCGATGTCGTCCTCGACGGTATGGGCGATGCCGCAGCGCGTATAGAGCTCGTCGATTGCGGTGATGGTTGCGGGGTTCGTGCCGGCCGCCGCGCCAAAGCGGATTTCGCCCGCATTGGTAAAGGTGAGCGCGCCGTTGAGAAACACGGCGTCCATGCCCTGGCAGATACCAAGAACGGTATGCTCCCAGCCAAAGCGTTCGGCAATCTTTTGCTCGCTCGTAATGCCGTTGCACAGCGAGGCGATGAGCGTGTTGGGTCCCACGACGCGCTCCATAGTCTTGAGTGCTTGGTCGAGACCGGTGGTCTTGACTGTCAGGATGACCAGATCGGCGGGCGTCGCCTCGCTGGCACGGACGGACGTGAGATCGCAGGGCTTGCCGTTGACGGTGAGCGCGTCGTTCGCGTGACGCTCAAAACGGGTGTCATCCATAACGTATTCGACGGCGTCATTGCCGAGGGCCTTGGCAATCATGCTGCCGTAGAGCAGGCCGACGCCGCCCTTGCCGATAAAGGCGACCTTGTTGATCTGCATGTGAATCATCTCCCCATGTAAAAGGCGCCCGCGTAAGGGGCGCCTGATGGATTGTATGCTGCCAGGGTGATTGGTGGGTGCGCGGGGCGGCTGTTATGAAAAAGAAACTATTGCGCTGTGCGCTTATGCCGCGGGGCAGACCGCAAAGACGCGGGCGGGGTATCCGACGCCATCGCGGACCTTGGGGAAGGTGCAGAAGATGACGGCGCCTGTGGCGGGAAGCTCGTCCAGATGGTCCATGACTTCGATCTGATGGCGGTCGACCGAGAGGATGTATTGCTCGCCGGGGTAGGGGTAGGCGTCCTCGCACGTGGTGATGCCCGGCTCCTTTCATCGGGCTTTTTGCTGATGTTAAAGCGGTGCCGTGACGGCTCGATTTCTGCTGCGTTACGATACGTTCTCAATTGCGATTCCGATGTGTTTCGATGACGTGACGGGTTTGTTTCGCCTTGTCAGGGCTTCGATGGGAGGGGAGGGGCCGTGCAATACCGCGTTGACCCTAAAAGTGGTAACCGAATATCCGCTCTGGGTCTGGGCTGCATGAGGTTTCCCGGTGCGCCGGGACGTCCGGATGCGAAGACAGCCGATGCCATCATTTCCCGTGCGGTGGAGCAGGGGATTAACTACCTGGACACGGCCTATCTCTATCCCGGCAACGAGGCGTGCGTGGGTGCGTCGCTTGAGCGCCTGGGCTTGCGCGACCAGGTTTTGCTCGCAACCAAGCTGCCGCATGCTTCGTGCAAATGCGCGGAGGATTTCGACCGGTTCTTCGACGAGCAACTGCGCCGCCTACGGACTGACCATATCGACTATTACCTCATGCACAACATTACCTCGCCCGCCCAGTGGGAACGTGTGGTGGCGTTGGGCATCGAGGACTGGATCGCGCAGCAAAAGGCTGCAGGGCGTATTCGTCAGATAGGCTTTTCGTACCACGGCAGCGCGGCGGACTTCCTTACGATGCTCGATGCGTATGAGTGGGACTTTTGCCAGATCCAGTACAACTACGCTGGAGAACGATATCAGGCGGGAACGGCGGGGCTCATGGCCGCCGCCGAGCGAGGTCTCGCGGTGTTTGTGATGGAGCCGCTTTTGGGCGGACGCTTGGCAGGCAAATTGCCTCCGCGGGCGCGCGCTGTTCTCGATGGTGCATGCGATCGGCATTTGCATATGCCTGCCGCTTGGGGGCTCTCGTGGGTGTGGAATCATCCCCAGGTGACCATGTTGCTTTCGGGTATGACCGATACCGCGCAGGTGGACGAGAATTCGTCACTGGCAGACCTCGCGTTGCCGAATTCGATGACGGCCAACCAGCTCGACACGATTGCGCGCGTGTTGATGGAGTTTGAGAAATCGAACCGTGTGCCCTGCACGGGATGCGGCTATTGCATGCCGTGCCCTAAAGGCATCAATATCCCTGGATGTTTTGCCGCCTACAACGCAAGCTATGCGCACAGCTGGTTTACGGGGCTGTCTCAATACTTTACGGCGAGCGCGGTGCGCACAAGCGAGCCCAAGTTGGTGAGCAATTGCGTCAAATGCGGCAAATGCGCGCGGCACTGCCCGCAGCACATCGATATTCCCGAGCGTCTCGACGATGTGCGCCGACGTTTCCAGCCTGGTCCCGTGACGGCGGTGCTTAAGGCCTTCGGCAAAACGCGCTCCTCATGACCCTTTTATAACTTGCGGTGGAATAGTTCCTGTTTGCGGCAGAATAGGGGCCAAACAGGAACTATTTCACCGCAACTGAAGGGGGCTGTCGTGGGTCATCGAGATTCATGTGATGATTTGCGTGAGGTTCGTTGGGGCGTTTTGGGCGCCGGGCACATTTCGCATCGATTTGCATCGTCGCTCAAGGAGGTGGACGGGGCACGGCTTGTGGCTGCGGCCGGCCGCACTCCTGCACATGTCGAGGAATTTTGCCGAGCGTTTTCGATCGATGCTGCGCATGGCCATGCCTCGGTCGACAATAACGGCGACGCGGCTTATGGCGCGCTGATTGCCGACCCCGATGTCGACGCAATCTACTTGGCTCTTCCGCATGGCATGCATACGCGTTGGGCCTGTCGCGCGCTGCGCGCCGGAAAGGCCGTGCTGTGCGAAAAGCCGGCCGTTTTGAGTGAGGAAGAGGCTCTCTCGATTGCCTCCGCCTCTCGCGAGTGCGGCGTGCTGTTTATGGAGGCGATGAAGAATCGGTTTTGCCCGATGCGCACTCGCGTGAAGGACTTGCTTGCGTCGGGTGAGCTTGGCCGTATTGTCTCGATTGAAAGCGTGCAAAAGCTCGATTACGGCGAGTCTCCTTCGGGCTATCTGCTTGATCCGTTGCAGGGCGGCTGTCTATATGACATGGGCTGCTATGCGGTTGGTTGGTTTGAGGATTTGCTCGCGGGCGCGTGCGAGGTTTCGTCCCGTGAAGTTCGCTGGCGTGACGTATCGGGCGGTCGCGTCGATTGGGCCGACGAGATCCATATGAGCGTCGGCGGTATACCCATTCATATGGTGTGCGACGGCAAAGCAACATATGAAAGCCGCTTAACGATTGCCTGTGAGCGGGGTTCGTTGGAAATCGAGCGTCTCCATCGCCCCGAGCTCGCCCATGTGAAGTACTCCGACGGGCGAACGCTCGAAATAAATGCCCCGTTTGAGGTCGATGATTTCTACGGCGAAATCCAGCATGCGACGCAGCTCATTCAGGCGGGGAAACTCGAAAGCCCCATCATGTCCCTAGCCGCCACGCAGCGCTGCGCGCACATCATCGATGCAATCCGTCTAGCCCTCTAGGACTTGGCGCTGACGCGTAGGGGATCATGACGCCGGCGCCCGTGGTGCCTGGCGGCCCACATCTCTGATGCCCCTTTTATAACTTGCGGTGGAATACGGTCTGTTTGCGCCAAAATAAGGCACCAATAGACCGTATTTCACCGCAACTGATGAGGGGGAGTTGGAGATGCTGACGATCGGGTGCCATCTTTCGACGACGAAGGGCTATCGGGCGATGGGGGAGACGGCGTTGTCCATTGGCGCCAATACCTTTGCGTTCTTTACGCGCAACCCGCGCGGTGGCAAGGCAAAAGACCTTGACATGGATGACGTGGCGGCCCTGCGCGAGCTTATGGAGCAAAACGACTTTGGCCCGCTCGTGGCTCATGCCCCGTATACCTATAACCCCTGCTCCGCTAAGGAGCGGGCGCGCGAGTTTGCCCTGGAGGCCATGGCCGAGGATCTGCAGCGCATGGAAGCGCTGCCCGGCAACTACTACAATTTTCATCCCGGTGCGCATGTGGGACAGGGGGCAGACGTCGGCATTCAGATGATTGTCGACACGCTGTGCCAGGTGATGTTTGAGGGACAGCAGACGACGGTATTGCTTGAGACCATGGCAGGCAAGGGCACCGAGGTGGGCCGTAGCTTTGAAGAACTGGCGTGCATTATCGAGGGCGTTGCCGCCAAGTGCCCAGAGCTGTCCGATAAGCTGGGCGTTTGTTTGGACACCTGCCATGTGAGCGATGCCGGCTACGACATCATCCATGATCTGGACGGCGTACTCGACGAGTTTGACCGCGTGGTGGGTATCGATCGCTTGCATGCCGTACACATCAACGATTCGAAGAACCCTTGTGGCGCCCATAAAGATCGTCACGAGTGCATCGGCAAGGGATACCTTGGCAGCGAGGAATTTGGTGGCGGTATGCAGGTTATGCAGAATATTGTATCGAATGGCCGTTTGTGTTCGCTGCCGTTTATTTTGGAGACTCCGAACGAACTTGCAGGTTATGCAGCTGAAATTAGATTATTAAGGTCATTGCAGCAGTAATGACTGTCACAAAGTAGAGTATTCCATTCACGTTATGGGTTTGTTTCAATCAGTTTTCTCATTGCAGATTCGTAATTCCAGGTGCATAATAGCCAACAGTTTTTGCAGGCCTCTGAATCAAACGAGGTCACCGGAAGGAGACTGATTATGAAGCTCAAGAAGCTTGGCGCATTTGCCGCCACGGGTGCCATGGCGCTCGCCCTCGCACTGACGGGCTGCGGCTCGTCCAACGCCACCTCTGGTTCTGATGCCGGTTCCAGCAGCTCTGACGACGCTAAGGTCGAGAAGGTCGACGGCTCCAAGGAGTACGCGCTCGTCAAGGATGGTACGCTGACCGTCGGCACCTCTGCCGAGTACGCTCCGTTTGAGTACAAGGATGACAACGGCGATTATCAGGGCTTTGACCTTGAGCTCATCAAGGCCATCGGCGACAAGCTGGGCCTGGATGTCGAGTATGTCAACAATGACTTTGACACGCTGGTTCCGGGTGTCGCTTCGGGCGCCAAGTATGACGTTTCCATTGCGGCTATCACCGACACGCCCGAGCGTGAGAAGGAAGTCACTTTCTCTGATTCCTACTACATGGACGATCAGGCTATTGTGACCAAGGTCGATAGCACCGACATCACGGCCGACAACTACAGCGAGAAGCTCAACAACGCTGACGCTACCATCATCGTCCAGTCTGGCTCGACCGCCGAGGCCTTTGCCCAGGAGAACTTCCCCAAGGCCAAGATTGTCCCCTACAAGGACGCTACCGAGTGCTTTAGCGCTCTGCAGTCCGATAAGGGCGACGCTGTAGTCACCAACCGCTCCGTTGCCAGCCAGCTGACCGCCGAGCAGTTCAACACCTGCCAGACCATCAAGCAGATTAGCACCGGCGAGGAGTACGCCATTGCCATCAACCAGGGCAACACCAAGCTCAAGGATGACATCAACCAGGCCATCAAGGACCTGACCGACGACGGTACCGTCGACGCCCTCATGGCTAAGTACAACATCAAGTAAAATAACTACTTGATTGCGCGCGGGCCCTTTCCGTTTTGGCGGAGAGGGCCTTTGCGCTTCTCTTGACGGAGAGCTTTTCCGTCTCGTTTTGCCGGCAACTTCTACGATAGGAGCCACCTTGTCTCGACTGAACAAAGGGGCCGCGGAGCAGCGTTTTCCACTGCCCTCGATGCTCCAAAAGCTGGCCTGTGCCCTGGCTGTGGCGCTCGCCCTGGTATGCGCGGGGGCCTGCGTGCCCACGACCGCCCAGGCGCTTGAGACCGCAAAGATTACCGCCCGACCCAATACCGGTTCGGGTAGCGATGTGGTCGGCGGCACCGAGACGCGCATCACTTGGGAAGTTCAGGCCGATGCCGACGAGGAGCTGAGCGGTCTTTCTTTGACGTTTGTCGACGGCACGACATTTGGTACCGATGACACGCGATTGACGATGCTCTCGGGCGAGGACCTCATGGATCGTACGCCCATGAAACCCACGTGCACGGCTGATGGTCAGACGCTCAAGATCGACTTTGGCGAGACGGCGCCTGCCGGCGGCTTTTTCCGTGTCGAGGTTTATGGTGTGACGTTTCCCGTCGAGGGCGGCGATGAGGTCTTTAGCGGCACCTATACGCTCGCTGACGGGTCGACCAAGAAGATCTCCAAGATTCCGTCGGTGGAGATCAAGGGCGTGACGGCCTTCGATAACTTCCTGGCCGATCTTAAGGAGCAGCCGTGGGTCGAGGCCTGGAACTCCAATATGTTCCTGCGCCTGTTCTTGAACCCGGTCATTTTGGTCCAGAGCCTGCCGATCGTCTTCAAGGGCTTCCTCATGTCGCTCTCGATCGTGCTTGTGGCGTTTCCGCTGGCAATTCCCTTCGGTTTCGCCCTATCGCTCATGCGCATTTCCAAGTCGCGCATCCTGCGCTGCCTTGCCGGTATCTACGTGAATATCATTCGCGGTACGCCGGCGTTCCTGCAGATCTATATCGCGTTCTTCGGTCTGCCGTTGGCCGGCGTCAAGGTTGATGACTATGTGCTCGGCGTCATCGTCATGGCCATGAATTCGTCTGCCTATCTGTGTGAGATCTTCCGTGCCGGTATTCAATCGATCCCCAAGGGTCAAAACGAGGCTGCTCGCTCTCTGGGCATGAATGCCTTCCAGACACTGCTCTACGTTATGATTCCGCAGACGTTCCGCAATGTTTTGCCTACGCTGACCAGCGAGTTTATCTTGCTTTACAAGGATACGTCGCTGCTTGCGGCCGTGGGTGTGGTCGAGATCGTCATGAACGCCCGTACCATCGTGGCCACGACGGGCTCCATCACGCCGTATGTGGTTGCCGCCCTGTTCTATCTGGTCATCACCCTGCCGCTCGCTCGCTTGGTGAGCGGTCTTGAGGCGAGGCTTTTGGGCACGGCCGAGACCAAGAAGAAGCGTCCCGCCAAGAGCGCCGGACAGGTTGTCGCGACGCCTGCCGATCACATCGCCGGTCTGTAAGGAGGTCCTATCATGAGCGAAACCAATAACTCGAACGAGGTCGTCGTCAGTATCAAGAACCTCCAGAAGGCCTTTGGCGACAACGTGGTCCTGCGCGATATCGATCTGGATGTTCACAAGGGTGAGGTCGTTGTGGTCTTGGGCCCCTCGGGCTCGGGCAAGTCGACGATGCTTCGCTGCATCAATCGTCTGGAGCATCCCACGAGCGGCTCGATTGTCGTTGAGGGCGTGGACGTGTGCGCCAAGGGCGTCGACCTTAACAAGGTACGTACGCATCTGGGTATGGTGTTCCAGCAGTTCAATTTGTTCCCGCACCTGTCAGTCAAAAAGAACGTCATGCTCGCGCAGCAGAAGGTACTCAAGCGCAGCAAGGAAGAGGCCGAGAAGATTGCCGTCGAGGAGCTGACCAAGGTCGGTCTTGCCGAGCGTATCGACTTTATGCCGAGCCAACTCTCGGGCGGCCAGCAGCAGCGCGTTGCCATCGCCCGCGCCCTGTCGATGAATCCGCATGTGATGCTCTTTGATGAGGCCACGTCGGCGCTTGATCCCGAGCTTGTCCGCGACGTCCTTGGCGTCATGCGCGACCTGGCGCACGACGGTATGACCATGATCGTCGTGACGCACGAGATGGGCTTTGCCCGCGATGTCGCCGACCGCGTCGTCTTTATGGACGGAGGCGTCATTGTAGAAGAGGGTACGCCGAGCGAGGTCTTCGACCACCCCAAGAGCGAACGCACCAAGGCGTTTTTGGGCAATATCTCGTAGCCGGTTGATGTAACTGCCGTTATTAAAGAGCGGGGGCTGGACTTGAATCCAGCCCCCGCTCTTTTGTAGGGATGGGGATGCGCTTTGATGCAGGCTCTTTTGGAGGTCCTGGGTTCGTTATGCGAGCTCGGCTCCGAGGGCCTTGCAAGCGGTCTCGCCCTCGTCGTCGGGCGCGTCGTAGCAGATGGTGGAGTCCACGACGTTGACGCCGGCCTCGTCGGCGTCGGCCTTCCAGTTGTCCATCCACTCGCCCTCGGCCCACGAATAGGAGCCAAAGAGGACGACCTTCTTGTCGCCGAGAGTCTCCTTGACCTCGTCCCACAT
>CAJKGV010000037.1:0-12557 GCA_905199455.1 Collinsella aerofaciens
CGCCAGCCCGGCGACCCCGAGCGCTATCCCGTGGGCGCGGTGACCCGCCGCCTGATGGGCTACGTCCGTCCGCACCGTATTTCGTTTACGGCGTCGTTCGTGAGCGCCGCCATCTCGGTGATTCTGCAGCTCTACACGCCCATCCTCATTGGCGAGGGCATCGACCTTATCGTCGCCGCCGGGCAGGTGGACTTTGATGCGCTGCTGCCGCTTGTCACCAAACTCGCGCTCGTCGTGGTGGGAGCAGCGTCCTTCCAGTGGCTGCAGGGCTATTGCGTCAACCGCCTGTCCTACGAAACGGTGCGCGACATGCGCGTGGAGGCGAGCGATAAGCTCAGCCGCATGCCGCTCAGCTTTATCGACAGCCACGCCCACGGCGACCTTATGAGCCGCGTGGTCAACGACGTCGACCAGGTGGGCGACGGTCTACTGCAGGGCTTCACGCAGCTCTTCACCGGTGTTATTACCATCGTGGGCACGCTCGCGTTTATGCTTTCCATCAACCTGACCATGACGCTTGTGGTGGTACTCGTCACGCCGCTTTCCATTTTTGCAGCCGGTGCTATTGCCAAGCTCTCCAACAAGAGCTTTACGGCGCAGCAGCGTATTCAAGGGCAGCTCGGTGGTCATATCGAGGAGTACGTAGGCGAGCAAAAGCTTGTCGACGCCTTTGCCTATGGCCCGAACGCCCAGCAGCGCTTCGACGCCCTCAATGCCGAGCTCTACACCGCGGGCGAGCGCGCGCAGTTTATGGGTTCGCTCTCCAACCCCGGTACGCGTTTTATCAATAACATCATCTATGCCGTGGTCGCTGTGATCGGCTGCGTGGGCGTGATCACGGGCGTGCCCGCGGCGCTTACGGTGGGCGGCGTGCAGATTTTCCTGTCCTATGCCAACCAGTACACCAAGCCGTTTAACGAGGTGACCAACGTCATTACGCAGATCCAGACCGCGTACGCCTCGGCGCGCCGCATGTTTGCGCTGCTCGATGCGCGCGAGCAGGAGCCCGACGCGTCGGACGCTGTAGAGCTTGCCGCACCGCAGGGCGAGGTTGCCTTTGAGCATGTGGACTTTAGCTACGTGCCCGACCGCAAGCTGCTGCAGGACATCTGCATCGAGGCCAAACCCGGCATGCGCTTTGCCCTGGTCGGTCCCACGGGCTGCGGCAAGACGACGCTCATCAACTTGCTGCTGCGCTTTTACGATATCGATGCCGGTCGCATTGCGGTCGATGGCCGTTCCTCGCATGACTACACGCGCGCAAGCCTGCGCCGTGCCTTTGGCATGGTGCTGCAGGACACTTGGCTGTTCGAGGGCACGGTGGCGGAAAACATCGCCTACGGCTGTCCCGACGCCACGCGCGAGCAGGTTATCGAAGCTGCCAAGCGCGCGCACGCGCACAAGTTTATCGTGCAGCTGCCAGGCGGCTACGATACGGTCATCGGCGAGGACGGCGGCACGTTTAGCCAGGGTCAAAAACAGCTGCTGTGCATCGCGCGCGTCATGCTCACCGACCCGGCGATTCTGCTGCTGGACGAGGCAACGTCGAGCATCGATACCCGCACCGAGCTGCAGGTGCAGGCGGCATTCGACGAGCTCATGGCCGGTCGCACAAGCTTTGTCGTGGCGCACCGCCTGTCGACGATTCGCAACGCCGACTGCATTCTGGTGATGCGCGACGGCCAGATTATCGAGCGCGGCACGCACGACGAGCTGCTAGCGGCAGGCGGCTTCTACGCCGAACTCTACCGCAGCCAGTTTGCCCAGTAGGGGCTACCGATTAGCGGCAGATGGTTTACATCTGCGTTGTTAGTACTAAGATATTCATCTAATAAATTGCATTAGTGGCTTTAGTTTTGGGGGAAACGAGGCAACGTGACTATGACGTGCTCTTTGGTGGTTAACAGCAAGAGCGGTAATACCAGGATGGTTTCGGGTGCGATCAAGCGCGCTCTGCAGGCTGCGGGCGTTGAGTTTGTCCATGCCGCGGCGTTGAGCGACGATGCGGACGCAGATCAGGTTGCGCTCGAGGCGCAGGGCGCCTGCGCGGCCGACACGGTGCTCGTCGGTTTTTGGTGCGACAAGGGCGCGTGCACGCCTTCGGTCGCGGCGTTGCTCTCCGCCTTGCACGGTAAGCGCGTGTTCCTGTTTGGCACCTGCGGCTTTGGGGCCGACCAGAGCTATTATCAGCAGATTATCGACCGCGTAACTTCCAATTTGGCTGGGGATGCCGAGCTTGCGGGTTGGGCGATGTGCCAGGGCAAGATGGGCCCCGCGGTCAAGCAGCGCTACGAGGCCATGCTCGAGCAAGATCCCGACAACGCCCGATTTAAGATGCTGCTCGACAACTGGGTTGCCGCGAAGGACCATCCCACCAAGGAAGATCTGGACAACATGGCTGCAGCCGCCAAAAAGGCCGTGCTGGGGGAGTAGCTCCCATCGCTGACGGCGGTCGGTCCATCTTTCTAAATGAAACGTCCTCCCGGGCGTCGGGGCACGAAGTTCCCTGCTCTACAGTCCTGCGCAAGACGAAGGCCACATTAAGTGGCCTTCTTTGCGTGCGGAACTCGCGATGAACTTCGTGCCCCGCCGTCCGGGAGGACGCCTCTTTATTGATGGGAGGCCTGATAGGTCGATGGTTCCGTGCCCGGATGCGTCCAAAGTGGGACGGGCTTTCCGGATGGGCAGGCTTTCGAAAAATGCGTCCCGGAATTTGCCTTTGGAATGGGACGTAGTTTCCCGTTGAGGTGCTTTGCGGAAAGTGCATCCCACTCTGGGCGGTCGAAGTGGGACACACTTTCCCAAAGGCGCTCCAACGGGAAATTGCGTCCCATTATTCGGTCAAGAAACGGGATGCATTTTCCCAATGAGAGCAAAACCGGAAAATGCATCCCACAATCAGCCCTCAAAGTGGGACGCCGTTTCCGGTTGAGGGTCTAAGGGGAAAGTGCGTCCCAGAATCGACGCTTGAAATGGGATGCAGTTTCCCGATGAGGCACTCGACGGAAAATACATCCCAGAAATGGCCTTTGAGCTGGGATAAGATTTCCGCGGCATCTCGGATTCTCAAAAATGAGACACGCCGTTGGCGAAAATGAGACACGTGATATCGGGTATCGGACGTATCATTTGCAATAATGAGTCCACTCCACTCGAATAAAGCGAGGTCCCTCATGTACGTTCCACACCCCCGTATCCGTAGGCTGTCGAAAATCCCGCTTGTTGGGACGGCGGCGCTTGCTGCGTTGATCGCCACGAGCGTCGCCTGCTTCACGGCCACGCCCCAGGTTGCCCAGGCGGCAGACGCGCCCGCAATCACCGATATGACCGAGCAGGATTATCAAGCCCTGGGTCTGGGCACGAGCGAGGACATTCCGGCCGATACCGTTGGCCCCTATTCCACTGATACCCCCACGACGTTTGCCACGCGCAGCGAGGTCTATATGGCAGCTAACGGTAGCCATGGCAATCGCTACACTCTGCGCGACAAGCTCGAGAACGTCGAGCGCGGTGACATTGGCGGCAGCAGCAAACTCTTCGATGGCTATGGAAGTGTGTGGGGCGCCGCAAAGTTCTGGCAAAACGTCAACAACTTCGATACGAACAGCGATCTCTACAAGCATAGCGACTACGGTGGCGGCACCTGGTCGTACCTAAGCAACAATGAGTCCTCAACAGTACTCGCCAACGACAACAACGGTTTCTCGGGCATTCACGCCACGAGTGTTGAGTTCTGCAGCGACGCCAGCACGGGCAAAAAGAGCCGCGTTGCCGAGCTCCGTGCCTACGGCGACAGTTCCTCCACGACGATTGACGGCAAGTCATACGCCGGAAAGGTTGAGCTGGTCCTCTACTCGTTTAGCAACGGGCGCACGCGCACTCTCGACACACACCTGCCGGTGACGGTCAACACTAATATGATGTACGAAGGCCGTTTTAAGTACCTGGATGCCGGTTACCTGCAAGAGCACGACGCCGTCTTTGATGTCGAGGCGGGCGATGTCGATGGCGACGGCGTCGATGAGCTTTTTGTCTACGCGGGCTGCTATGTCGACGAGAACGGCGTGCGCAAGGCTGTAGTCGACATGTATGACTTGGAGGGCGGCAACTGGAAGCAAAGCGTCGTCAAGATCGATGCCGGTAACGCCGCGGACTACACCACGCACAACAAGGGCGGGAACGACTCCTGGACGCAGCTTCAGTCAGCTCCTGTCGTTTCGCTAGCGGCCGGCGACCTCGATCGCGATTTTTGCGATGACCTCGCCATCGTGGTCTCGGCACCCTACGGCAAGAAGAATATTGATAAGTCGACGCATTGCGAGCTGTTTTCGTGGGATGCATCCAAGGGTGCGCTCGTCCATGTCGATGCTCTGGGCGACGCGGGCGCAATCTCCCTCTCCGCGAACGGCAAGACCATGGTCGCTGCGAATGCGACGTTCGGCACGTTTGCCGCCTACGATGAAGAAGGAAAGAAGACGGGTGAAACCGTCACGGGCCTTATTCTTGCGGGCTATGACTGGCAACGCAGCGCTTTTGATTACGGCGCTTCTGACGGCAGCAGGGGGCTGTACGGCGCGCTGTACCGCTACGCGTATTTTGACTCGGAGTCTGGCGAGTTCAAGCTTTCCGATTGCAAGGAATACAGAGACGGGCTCCTCGCCTCCTATGGGCTGATGCATGTGCCCAACAGCGCATGGAAGGATAGCGCTCAGGATAAGCGCTATCCGTGCACCTTGGCGCCTATTGCCCTTGCCACTGCCAACCTTGACGGCCTGTCCGAGCAGCTGGCGGTCGACGAGGTGCTCGTGGGCGGCGATGTGTTCCGCGACTTTGCCTGCAACACGGCACAGAGCGGGGCTCAGGGCTTGGGGTCCATGGTCGGAACCATGAGCATGAGCGGTCAGCAATACAACAGCAGCAACAAGCATGACCACAAGGGTATAGAGCAGGTGTGGATCAGCGACGTCAAGGCGGGCAGCGTCTCGGGTTCGGACCGCTATAACGAGAGCTTTATCGCTGTGGTGGGCAAGCACCGCGACGAGGACCTGCGCAAGAACGATGACTACTATTGGATGACCGCCTCGCATTTTTCGCTCGACGAGAACGGAAAGGTGCGCCGCGGCGAGGAGCAGGTGATTAGCGAGAGCAACCGTCGCGGCACTACCTACGGCACATTTATCTCGCTCGCGCTGCCCGATGTCGACAACGACAGCGTCAAGATCACGTACAAGGACCGCTACAAGGTCTATACCAACCCGCGCGTGCTTGCCGTGCTGCAGGATGCGCCCTATGTTGAGGATCTGGAGCAGGCATACGGCTATCTGGTGTTGGGCGGCACGTCATACGGAGAGGAAAAGGGCACGGGGACATCCCAGGGCTATACCATTGGCGCCGAGTTGGGCGTTGCCGTCGAGGTGCAGACCGGTCCGCCCCTGGTCGCGATGAATGCTTCAGTCGATTTTGCCGCCGAGGGATGCTATGACTACCGGAGCGAGCGCACGGTCAGCGCAAGCGTAAGCTATGAGTCGCATGCCGGCGAGGGTGACAAGGCCGTGCTCTACACGATTCCGATGGTCTATTACGAGTATGAGATCGAAAATGAGGAAACTGGTGGCAAGGGCGTGATGGCGGCGCCCGTGTCGCTCGGCGCGCAGACCTCGGTCGTTAATGTCGAGGCCTATGACCGCATTGCCAAACAGCACAATATGACGCCGCTCAGCTACTTTTTGACCAACCGGTCGGGAGAACCCGGAACCTATCAAACGACGCTCAACGGCGAGACTCCCGTTGGGGATTCCTTTGGCCTGGGCAAGCCTGGCGTAACGCGCGCCTACACGCACGATGGGTTTAACGGCGCCGCCGCGCAGTCGGGGGCGAGCATTGAGCAGACCATCGAAGTCGAGGAGGGTAAGGAGCAGGAGCTCGAGCTCGGCTTGACGCTGAACGGCAGCGTTGTCATGGGCGCGAAGCTCGCAAAGCACGAGTTGTTTGGCGGCCTGTGCTTTGGTGCCAACGCCGGCTTTACTACGGGTAACTCCTCGAGTGAATCGACCGAATACGGCGGCACCGTCGACAACCTGCCCGAGGCCGCGCAGGGCAAGTACGGTTTTGTGTGGCGTCTGGGCGTCAACGCGGTGGATGTCGACAAGTTCGAGGCAGACTCGGGCGACAAGCTCGGCACCAAGGACACCGACCAGTTCTGGATCGTGGGCTATGACGTTAAGGACGTCGAGATGCCCGACGCGCCGGCCGTGACGGGCTTTACGGCAAACGCCGTCGATTCGACCAGCGTTACGTTTAGCTGGGACGATGTACTCGCAAACAAGAGTGGCTTTAGCTACGGCGTGGGCATGCTGCAGAGCAATGCGGCGGATGCGGTCGTCAATAGCTGGAAGATTGCCGACAACACGCAGACCTCGCTCAAGTGGGATGGGCTGCAGCCCAATACGGAGTATCGATTCGCCATCGCCGCCGTTAAGAATAGATCCACGACCGAAACAGGTATTCGCTCGGCAATCATCACGGTCAAGACCATGCCCGATGGCATGACGATGACCGTGAGCGGACCTGCGGCGGATGCTGCGGAGGGGTCGGATCTTGGATACGACTCTTCGGTTGAGCGCACGGCGGGAAGCCACCTGACGCTCTCGGCGATTGGCCATGTGAAGCAACTCGGTGCCGACGATAGCGAAACAGGGCTGGCACCGACCTATATGTGGTACCGCAAGGGCCGCGGCGAGACAGAGTTTAAGCTCGTGGGTGCCGATGGCAACCTCGCGGCTGGAACGGCCTCAAAGCTCGAGATTGACCTGACCGCAGACGATGACGGTGCGCAGTATTACTGCCACGTGGGATACAACGACGTGGGTCTCGACACCGGCACGACGCTCGTGAATATCGAGGCCGAGGAGACGGCGCCCACAACGGTGAACGCCACCCCGATCCGCACGCGCCGCCTGTTCTCACAGGCAAGTGCGGGCGCCAAGAAGTTCCTGGACCATACGCTGGTAAGCACCGCCGGCCCAACCGATTCCGAAGGCTCAAAGGACCCCGAGACTCCTGAGACCCCGACGAACCCGGACAAGCCCAAGTCCGACAACGGAGCTAAGACCGACACCAAGGTCAAGACTACGACCACAGCGAAGAACCTCGCAAACACCGGCGACCAAACATTCGCCCTAGTCGCCACCGCAGCAGCAGCGGGAGCAACGCTCGTAGTGATGGCCCTCATCATGCTGATCAAGCGCCGCAAGACCCACTAGTAGCCAGTCGAACATATCGACAACCCAAAAACCCGGGTAGCCAAAAAACAGGCCACCCGGGTTTTCTGTTGAGTGGAGACTCCGCAAGCGGAAACTGCATCCCACAATTAGCGCCCGGAACGGGACACATTTTCCGTCAAGCCCTCATCCGGAAAATCCATCCCAGTTTGAGCGCCCAGACCGGGACGCACTTTCCCAAAGGGTCCTCAACGGGAAACTGCGTCCCATAATTAGGCCGAGAAATGGGATGAACTTTCCCAATGAGAGCCAACCGGAAACCACGTCCCAGAATCAGCCCCCAAAGTGGGACGAACTTTCCCAACGAGCCTCAACCGGAAAATACATCCCGGAATCCAGCTGAATAGCGGGACACACTTTCCCAATCGGGTCCCAAGCGGAAACTGCATCCCATTCCAGACAAGAATTCCGGGACACACTTTCCGCAAACAAAGAAGGCCACTTAATGTGGCCTTCGTCTTGCGCAGGACTGTCCGAGCAGGGAACCTTATATGCCTCCGCCCGGACAGACGTTTCAGTTATGAACTCGCAGCTAGTCGTTACTTGATCTTAGTCGTGCCCGGCGCCAGGTTGGGGTCGGTCTCGTTGGCCTCGGTCTGGAAGTGCTCCGTATAGACGTTCTTGCCGTCGCGGAACATCTCGTAGTACTGCATCTTGGCGTAATCCTCGCGCGCCTTGGTGGCGGCTGCTGCGGCGGCGTCGTCACCGGTGACGTTGGAGGAGAGCGCCCAGCGCAAGCTGGCGTCCTCGTAGCCCACGGAGTTGATGGCGGGCAGCGACTCGCGCAGCGTCATGTGCGCCTTCTGGTAGTCGGTCAGCGGTGCGCCGATCAGCTGCATCAGCTGGGTGGACAGGTAGTTGGTGGACAGGTCGTCGACCTCGCTCGTTTGGTCGCAACCGGCAACGTCGTAGTTAGCCCAAATGATGTAGTCGGTCTGCCACAAGCGCTCCTGGTGGGTAGCGTCGTCCTCGCCGGTAAACCACTTATCGTTGAACTTGGACGGGAAGAACGGCTGGTGATCGCCCCAGAACACCACGACTACCTTGCGGTCGAGCTTGCTCAAGGCGTTGAGGAAGTAGCGCAGCGCCTGATCGGACTGCTCGATGCACGAGACATACTCGTCGACATCGGACAGCGTGCCGTCCTCGACGGTCTTGGCGTCCAGGTCGGTCGTGTCGATATTCAGATGCATCTGCTTGTCGACCGGCAGCAGGCCCGTGTCGTAGCCCGAGTGGTTCTGCATGGTCACGTCGAAGATAAACTGAGGATCGGCGTTCTGGTCGAGCAGCTCAAGAATCTTGTCGTAGGTAGCCTGGTCGGTCACCATCCCGCGCAGGGTATCGGCGCCCTGGAAGTCGTTGATGGACAGGAACTGGTCAAAGCCAAAGTCCTTGTAGACGTTCTCGCGGTTCCAGTTGGTTGCGTGGTTGGGGTGCATGGCGGTGGTGGAATAGCCGAGCGACTTGAACTGCTCTGCCAGATTCCCGGTCGTTTCCATGTTGTAGATGGTGTAGGGGTACACGCCCGAGCCCAGGTTGGCCATGGAGTTGCCGGTCATAAACTCAAACTCGGTATTGGCGGTGCCGCCGCCGTAGGCGCTCACGTAGAGCTTGCCGCGGCTGAGGCAGTTGGACAGGTTCTTAAAGTACTGCGGGCCTTCGTAGCCGGCGCGCATGTTCTGGTAGATCGACAGATCCGAGAAGGTCTCGTTCATGATGGCGATGACCGTGGGCTTCTCGCTGTCGAACTGCTCCTTTGCGGCGGCGCGCTCGTCGCTCTTGGCCGCGTCGGACTTGTCGTAGGCCTTGGCGTACTTTTTTAGCGTGGCCTTGGCATCGTCGACGGAGTAGTCGGCGGGTTTGGGCGGCTTGATGGACTGCGCCGCGCTAATGAAAGCGGGCAGGTAGCCCTCGCGCCAGTAGCTCTCGAGCGGGCGCCAGGTGTAGACGGTGATGCCGAGGGTGTTGTAGTAGTCGATAAGCGTGACGTGCGCGGTCACGCCGCCCAGGCACAGCACGGCGACGAGCAGGTTGGTGAGCAGCATGCGCTTGGCGTTGGCGGCGCCCTTCTGACGGTGCGGTGCCACCAGGCCGGCGTACTCGCATAGCAGCATGGCGATGGCGGTAAAGCCCATGGACAGCACGCAGAACAGCGAGATGGAGAAGGTGTAGCCGGTGCCGGCGACCGCAGCGGCGGTGGAGATGGCCGAAAGGTCGCCCGGCTGGATGGGCATGGATTTAAACGTGATGACGAAGAACTCGGCAATGCCCAGGACAAATAGGGCAAAGGCCAGGACCGCGGGAGCTGCGCCGTGGCGCTGGAATAGGAAGAACAGGCCGACCATGAGCGTGGTGATGATGGCCCACTCGAGCAGGATGCACAGGGGGTAGACCCAGGTAAAGTCGTGGTTGGACGAGACCTCCATGCCCAGCAGCGCAAAGACGCCGGCGAGCAGCAGGCACAGGACGGCGGCGACGAGCGGTTTGCCCACAAAGGCGCCGCGCAGGCGGGCGAGCTTGCCGGTGGGGGCGGGGGCGTCGGGCCCGGCGAACGCAAAGACGCGCGGGGCGATGCGGTCGCGGGCGATGCTAGCCCAAGCGCAGCCGGTGAGGATGGCGTTGGTCAGGATGAGCATCACAAAGGCGAGCGGCTCGTTTTGGGCGACGAGGCCCACGGCGCCCCAAATGGTCAAAAAGAGCTGGAACAGACCGAAGGCGACGCTCCAGGCGAAGGCGCCCTTGGTGACGGTGCCCGACTGTGCGCGAATGGCCTTTGCCTCGCGCAAGACAAGGTAGACGGTCGCCGCAAGACCGACGAGCGAGATGGCGGCAGCGAACATGCTGAGACTCCTCACAAACTAAAACCTACGAAAGCGGGGGTTTACCCGATTGTTACCAAGATATGCGCTGCAATTGGAGGCTGCGCACAACAACCAGCCATATTAACGCGCACGTGTGGCGGTGTGGCGCAATGTAGTGGCGACCTGCGCGATAATGGACGGGAATTACACGGAAACGTAAAGGCTTCTTAAAGAAATGGCGAGGGTAGGGCGATGAGCGAGCAGGTTTGTATGACGGGCGCCGAGTACTGCGACGGAGCTGCGGGCGTGGATATGTGCGGCTATCCGGTCGAGACTACGGGCAACGCGGTGCTGGACATTTTGGAGCACCGTTCCTCCACGCGTGCCTTCGCGCGTGATGACGACGACCGTCCCGTGGCGGTGACCGACGAGCAGCGGGCGGCGATTCTGCATGCGGCGAGTCGCGCGCCGTCGGCAGGCGCCATGATGATGTATTCCATCGTAAGCATTCGCGAGCAGGCCACGCTGGACCGTCTGGCCGATCTGTGCGACCACCAGCCCATGATCGCCAAGGCGCCCTGGGCACTTATATTTGTGGTCGATTATGCCAAGTGGATCGATCTGTTTGAGCACGTGGGCTGCTTTGAACCCGAGTTTGTCGAGCGTACGGGCAAGGCGCCCCGCCGCGCGCCGGGTTTGGGCGACTTTGCCATCGCGGCGCAGGATGCCGTGATCGCCGCGCAAAACGCCGTGGTTGCCGCCGAGGCCCTGGGGCTGGGGAGCTGCTACATTGGCGACATCGTGGAGAATGCCGAGGAAGTTGCCGAGTTGCTCGATCTGCCGCCCTATACCATGCCGCTGTCGATGCTCATCATCGGCACGCCCCGCAAGGAGCGTCCGGCGATCGCGCATCCCGTGGTGAACCTGGTGCACGAGGAGCGCTACTGCCGCGCGGATGCCGCGACCATGGACGCGCAGGTGGACGAGATGGACGCGATGTTCCGTCCGCATGCCCGCGAGGTGGGGGAGCGCGTCGTGGATATCTACACTCGCAAGCACACGAGCCCCTTTATGGCCGAGATGAGCCGCTCCATGGAGTGGTGGTTCAAAAACTGGCTCGGAAAATGACGAATGTGACAAGGGGATAGTGCCTTTGTCACATTCCATATCGCCGCGGTAGCTTAAAGACTGTATAAATCTTTATCTAGCTGGGAAAACAGTGCATTAAAACATGGGCCGATTGCCTATAATCCCTTCGAACATTAAAGTTGGGAGGAAACCGGCTTATGGAACAAAAGGCCAAGGAGGCAGCCTCGCACGCTGCGATTCCTGTGAGCATCTCGGCGATGCTCGTCACGCTGGGCGTGGTGTACGGCGATATCGGCACCAGCCCTATGTATGTAACCAAGGCGCTCGTTGCCGGCAACGGCGGCATCGGAAGTGTGACGGAGGAGTTCGTGCTTGGCGCGCTCTCCCTTGTCGTGTGGACGGTCACGCTGCTGACCACCATCAAGTATGTGCTCATCTCGCTGCGCGCCGATAACCATGGTGAGGGCGGCATCTTTGCCCTGTACAGCCTGGTCAAGCGCTGCGGCAAGTGGCTTATCATCCCCGCCATGCTGGGTGGCGCCGCGCTGCTCGCCGACGGCATCCTGACGCCGGCCGTTACCGTTACCACGGCCATCGAGGGCCTGCGCACCATCCCGGCGGTCCATGCCGTGCTGGGCGATGACCAGGGCCGCGTCGTCGCCATTACGCTCGCCATTATCATCGCGCTCTTCTTGGTACAGCGCATCGGTACGGCCAAGATCGGTCACGCCTTTGGCCCCATCATGACGCTGTGGTTTCTGTTCCTGGGCGGCACGGGTCTGTTTTTTGTCTTCCAGCACCCCGCCGTGCTGCTGTGCCTCAACCCGGTGCGCGGCATCGCCTTTTTGCTAAGCCCCAACAACCACGCGGGCATCATGATTCTGGGCAGCTGCTTCCTCGCCACTACCGGTGCCGAGGCGCTCTACTCCGACATGGGCCACGTCGGCCGCGGCAACATCTACGCCACCTGGCCGTTCGTTAAGTGCTGCTTGCTGCTTTCCTATATGGGCCAGGGTGCTTGGCTTATGAACAACGCTGCCAACCCCGAGCTCATGGGCATTGCCGACCTCAACCCGTTCTACCAGATGCTCGCCCCGGGCCTGCGCCCGTTTGCCGTCGGCCTTTCCACTGTCGCGGCCATCATCGCCTCGCAGGCGCTCATCACCGGCGCATTCTCGCTGGTGTCCGAGGCCAGCCGCCTGGACCTTATGCCGCACATGCAGGTCTTCTACCCTGCCGAGACCAAGGGCCAGCTCTACATCCCCATGGTCAACAACGTCATGCTTGTCGGCTGCGTCATCGTGGTGCTGCTGTTCCAGAACTCGGCGCATATGGAAGCCGCCTACGGCCTTGCCATTACGCTGACTATGATGTGCACCACGCTGCT
>CAJKGV010000038.1:0-12196 GCA_905199455.1 Collinsella aerofaciens
TTGGCTTTGCGACCTACCTGATCGTGGCGCTGCTGCACACGCGCTCCATCAAGCGCGTCAGCCTGGCCGAAGCCCTCAAGGTGCAGGAGTAGTCATTTAAGAACGTCCCCAATGACTAGGTGCCGTACTTGACTTTAACTCTGCTTTAACTGGTACCATCCTCTTATGTCTGTAACGCCATATAGACCGAGGGGATAGATCTATGACCGCAACTGCACCAGCAGCACCCGCTAAGGTGTACTTCACCAACCTGCGCACGCATGCTCGCGAGAGCCAGCTCGACAAGCTCAAGCGCCTCATCCGTCACGCCGGAATTGAGCAGATCGACTTTGAGAACAAGTTCGTCGCCATCAAGATTCACTTTGGCGAGCTGGGCAACCTGAGCTTTTTGCGCCCCAACTACGCCCGCGCCGTCGCGGATGTCGTGAAGGAGCTGGGCGGCAAGCCCTTCCTCACCGACTGCAATACGCTCTATGTGGGTAGCCGCAAAAACGCGCTTGAGCACATCGACACCGCCTACCAGAACGGCTTTACCCCGTATGCCACGGGTTGCCAGATCATCATCGCCGACGGCCTCAAGGGCACCGACGAGGCGCTCGTCCCGGTCGAGGGCGGCGAGTACGTGCACGAGGCCAAGATCGGTCAGGCGCTCATGGATGCCGATATCGTGATCAGCCTCACCCACTTTAAGGGTCATGAGCAGGCCGGCTTTGGCGGCGCCATGAAGAACCTGGGTATGGGTGGCGGCAGCCGCGCCGGCAAGATGGAGCAGCATGCCGCCGGCAAGCCGAACGTCGCGACCGAGCACTGCGTTGGCTGCCATGCCTGCGAAAAGATCTGCGCGCACGACGCTGTCTCGTTCAACGACACCCGCGAGCGCGAGCTTGCCAGCGGCGCTACTCGCACGGTGCACGTGGCCACCATCGACCACGATCGCTGCGTGGGCTGCGGACGCTGCATTGCGGCATGCAACCAGGACTGCATCAAGCCCGGCTATGACGCCGCGGCCGACGTGCTCAACTGCAAGATCGCCGAGTATACAAAGGCCGTTGTCGACGGCCGTCCGAGCTTCCACATCTCGCTTGCCATGGACATCAGTCCCAACTGCGACTGCCATCCCGAAAACGATACGCCTATCGTCAACGACATCGGCATGTTCGCGAGCTTCGACCCGGTCGCCATCGACCAGGCCTGCGCCGATGCCGTCATGGCATCCGAGCCGCTGCCCAACACCGAGCTCACCGATAGCGCGGCCAAGATGGAGCACAACCACGAGCATCTGGAGGGCGAGCAGGCCAAGGATCCCTTCTGCATCACGCATCCCGACACCGACTGGCGCGTGTGCATCGCGCACGCCGAGAAGATCGGCCTGGGCACGAGCAAGTACGAGCTTATCGAGGTCAAGTAACACCTGTCTATTGGACATATCAAGCGCTTTTGTAGCGCAACGTTAGCAAAAGCCGACCGTGAGCACAGTGCCCACGGTCGGCTTTTTGGAAGTGCTAGGGGGTCAGATAGACCAGTAAACCGTCCTATTTCCTAAAAATACTCGTCGAGGAAGTTGTCGACCGTGTTCCAGTAGAGTTCGGGGTCGACCTGCGCGCTCTTGGCGTGGGTGGCGCCATGGATAGTGAGCTTTTGCTTGACCTTGCTGGCGCATGCGTCGTAGTTTTGGTCGAGCATGCTGTACGGCACAAAGGTGTCTTGGTCGCCGTGGATAAACAGCATGGGAACCGTCGCGTGTTTGAGTTGCTCCACACTGCTCGCCTTATGAAAGTCGTAGCCCGCGCGCACGTTGCACACCAAGTTTGCTACATCGAGCAAGGGAAAGCTGGGCAGGCCGAACACGTCCTTGAGCTGCAGAGAAAACTCGTCCCAAACACTCGTATAACCGCAGTCCTCGATAATGCATTTCACGTTTGCGGGCAGAGATTCCCCCGCGACGTTCATGGCGGTTGCCGCGCCCATCGACTCGCCAAAGACCAGGATGCGCGCCTCAGGGTCAGCCTGAACGATTCGCTCGATCCATGCGACGATGTCGAGGCGCTCGGGCCAGCCCATGCCGATGTAGTCACCGCCGGAGCGCTCGTGGGCGCGGGCGGCAGGTGCGAGCACGTTCATGCCGCGGTCATGGAATCGCTTGACGTATCGGGCCATACCGATGGGCTCGTTGGTATATCCATGCAGGCAGACGGCGTAGTCGTGCGTGCTCTCCGACGCAGCAAAATACCAGGCGGCAAGCTCGGTCCCGTCGTCCGCGGTGAGGCTGCTGCTCTCGCGGTTTTCCTTAAACCACGCCCGCGCCTCGGTCTCCTCGACGTCCATCTGCTCGCCCTTTTCGGCATTTTTGCTATCCTGCATCATCTTCATGGTGGACGGCGCTTGGGGGTTCAGGGCAAAGTCAAACAAAAAGTTGCCGGCAAACCCCAGCAGCGCGACAACGACTACCAACGTAACAATGCCGGCTATCTTGAGCTTTCGATGGGGGTGTGCGCTTTGAGGCATTTGCGGTTCTCCTTAAAGATGTTGATGCATCAACATTTAAAACAAGCGCATTATGGACGTTCGCTGTTGATGCGTCAACAAGCAAAGAATGGGTAAACAAAGGGTCACGTATGGTGCAAATTTCGCACGTACCCAGACGCTTTGATATAGTGTTGAGAACTCTTTACGTTGGAGGATGTAACCGGCATGTCCGATTCGAGCGACAGTTCTAAGCCGCGACCCAAGACCGCGGCTGTTCCACACTACACGGTGGGCGAGGAGATCATGAACTCCGTCACCCATGGTGTCGGCTGCCTGCTGGGTATCGCCGGCCTGGTACTCCTGATCGTATTCGCTGCCCTGCGCGGCGGAGGCCCGGCCCACATGGCCGCGGCAATTGTCTATGGCGTCAGCATTATCCTCGAATATCTGGCCTCCACGCTCTATCACGCGATTCAGCCCGCTTGCGCCAAGCGCGTGTTTCGCATCATCGACCACAGCTGCATCTACCTGCTCATAGCCGGCAGCTATACGCCGTTTTGCCTCATCACGCTCGCAAACGACGGCGGCCCTATGCTGTTCTTTGCCGTGTGGGCCATCGCCATCATCGGCATCGCGCTCGAGTGCTTTTTACGCGAGCGTCAGCCGCACTGGGTAAGCGGCCTGGTCTACCTGCTGATGGGCTGGCTCGTTGTCTTTAAGCTGCCCGAGCTCGTGGCGCTGCTGAACCCCGTCGCGCTTGCCCTGCTCGCCGTCGGCGGCGTGTGCTATACCGTGGGCGTGCCGTTCTATATCGCCAAAAACGTGCGCTATCTGCACAGTGTTTTCCACTTGTGGGTGCTCGCCGGCAGCATCTTCCAGTTCATGGCGGTGATCCTCTTCGTAATCTAGCGACCACGCCCACGGCCCCGCTCGCACGGGCGACTGGTGCAATTGCCGTATCCGCCATCAACGTTTTACCCTGACGTCCCGAATCTTGGAGGTTCGAGAAACTCCCGATGGACATAACCATCTCCCTTATTACCACGCTCGTCCTGACGCTTATCAACGGCTACTTCTCCATGTCCGAGATGGCTCTCACCACGGCCAAGCGCGCCGTGTTGGAGCACGATGCCGAGGAGGGCGATAAGCGTGCCGAGCGCGCCGTCCAGCTCGCCGCCGATTCCGACGAGCTGCTGGCCACCATCCAGGTTGCCATCACGCTCGTGGGCTTCGCCTCGTCCGCCGTCGCCTCGACGAGCCTGTCCGACCCACTCGCCGCTTGGCTCACGAGCTTTGGCATCGCGCCGCTCTCCGCCATCGCGCGCGGCCTGGCGCCGGTCATCATCACCGTCGCGGTCGCCTTCGTGTCCATCGTGATCGGCGAGCTTGTGCCCAAGCGCATTGGCCTGGCCAATGCAGAAGGCGTGTCCAAGCAGGTCGTGGGGCCGCTTTCCGTGTTCCAAAAGATCGCCCGTCCACTCGTGTGGCTGACCGGCGCTTGCTCCGATGGTCTGGCTCGCATCCTGCGCATCAAGAGCGCCGACGATCGCCAGAACGTCTCGGAGGAAGAGATCAAGTACATGGTCTCGGAGCAGGATGACCTGCTCGACGAGGAAAAGCGCATGATCCACGAGATCTTCGACCTGGGCGACACCGTTGCCCGCGAGGTCATGGTGCCGCGTGTGGACACCACCATGTGCGAGGACGACGAGACGGTCGCCGATGTGCTGTCCACCATGCGCCAGACCGGCTTCAGCCGCATCCCCGTCTATCATGAGGATCCCGACAACGTCGCGGGCATCGCGCACATCAAGGACCTGATTCAGCCCGCGCTCGACGGCAAGGGCGACCAGCCCATCGCCGATTACCTACGCGACGCCACCTTCGTGCCCGACACCAAGGACATCCTGCCGCTGCTGTCCGAGATGCAGACTTCGCACGACCAGATCGTAGTGGTCGTGGACGAGTACGGCGGCACGGCCGGCATCATCACCATCGAGGACATCGTCGAGGAGATCGTCGGCGAGATCGAGGATGAATTCGACCCCGACAACAAGTACCTCACGCGCCTTTCGCGCCGTGAGTGGCTCGTCGATGGGCGTTTTTCGTGCGATGACGCGATTGAGCTTGGTTGGCCGCTCGAGGAAAGCGATGATTATGAGACCATCGCCGGCTGGATTTTGGAGCTTTGCGACTCGGTGCCCGACATCGGAGAGGTGTTTGAGGTTGCGGGGTACAAGTTTAAGGTGCAGTCGATGCGTGGCCAGCGCATCTCGCTCATTCGCGTGATCGCTCCGGCCGAAACCGATAAGAAGGATTCCGAGTCTTCGGCAGAGAAGCCGGCGGCGTCGGGTGCGGGCTCTGTGGATCCGCACGATGGCGACGAGTAGGGCAAGGAAGAGTAGGGGAGAGTTATGGCAGGCCTGTTCAACATCCTTAAGGTCACCGTCAGCGAGGACAAGATCTGCGCGCATGTGCTGGTGAACCCCGGCATGCCGCTCATGACCTCGGAGGATATCGAGGCCACGGCGCGCGTGTATTACCTGGTGCCGGCGATTGCCAAGCACCTGTGTCTGGGCGATTCCGGTCGCGAGTTCCAGGACTGCATGGGCCAGACCGAGCTTTGCCACCTGCTTGAGCACGTGACGGTCGAGCTCATGAACGAGACCGGCCTTGCGGGCAGCATTTCGTGCGGCCGCACCCGCGTGAGCGAGCACGACGAGCGCGTCTTTGAGATTGAGCTTTCGTGCCCCGATGATGCGCTGGCCATCGGTGCGCTGTCTTCGGCCACCTTTATGATGGACTGGGCCTACCTGCACGCCGACCAGCCAGCTCCCGACGTGGAGGGCACGGTCGCGGGCCTGCGCAACCTGGTGCTGGGCATGCGCGCCGAGGCCGAGGGCAAGGATCCTCACGAGGCCGTCGCCGCTGCGAACGGCGAAGATGCTGCCGAGGACGAGGGCGCTGATGAGGGCGATGTGCCGGTCGACGCCGAGCCCGTTGCCGATGCGACCGCCGAGCCTGTTCCCACCGAGCCCCAGGGTGTCCCCAACTTTGACGACGAGCCCCAGGTGGCGATTGATACCGAGGGCGCGGTTGCCGAGAACCACGAGGCCTCCGCTGCCGTCTTTGGCGGTGCGGCGACGGTTCCGGCAGGACCTGCGCATGAGGGCGGCCTGCCGCTCGTGGACGGCGCCGGCGAGGACCCGGGTGCCACGGTGGCCATGCCGGCTATGCCTCAGGAGTAGGCCTACGCGTTTATCACCATCACGTACCTGCGCCTTTGCCGTACGCAGATGAGCGGAGCGGCAAGTGATGCGCTGCGGGTATAATGGACAGCATTCAAACGGTGGGCACCGACGTGCCCGCAGGAGAGGAATGATCATGGGTAAGACTTTCAGCTTTGTCTCCGGCGCACTTTTTGGTGCCGCTGCCGGCGCTATTGTCGGCGTTGCTCTGGCCCCGCGCTCGGGCGCCGAGACCCGC
This sequence comes from Collinsella aerofaciens, assembly GCA_905199455.1. Taxonomy (GTDB): domain Bacteria; phylum Actinomycetota; class Coriobacteriia; order Coriobacteriales; family Coriobacteriaceae; genus Collinsella; species Collinsella aerofaciens_AW. Next base: position 5,953 of record CAJKGV010000038.1, read on the forward strand.
GCCATGGCTGCCGATATCGCCAACGACGCCTGGGACAATATGCGCGACACCTACGAGCACAGCGCCGAGGAGGCCCGTGCCGCGGTGAATGACTTTGGCCCGATGGTCGACGCCAAGACCGACGACCTGCGCGCCAAGGTCGACCTGGCCCGCGAGCGCATGGACCAGCTGCGCGAGCAGCTCAACGACGCCATTTCGGGCGGCAACGTGACGCCTGCCGCCGACGTCGTGGTCGAGAACGCCGTCGAGGCTGATACCGAGGCTGCGGAGCCCTCGACCGAGGCATAATGCGCGCCGGGGATTTTGTCGGCGCCAAGATCTATCGCAAGCCTACCGAGGACAAGCGCACCAAAAAGGACGGCACGCCGCGCAGCCCTAAAAAGCTCGGAAGGATTCACTTTCCGGTCTTTACCCCGGGCGGTACGCGCGTGGTCGGCTTTATGGTCCGCCAGTCCGATATCGCGGGCATGATCGAGCGTCCCGACCGATTCGTAGCGCTCGACGCCATTGGTGTCTACGAGGGCGCCATCGCGGTCGATGACGTCAAGGACACGTACGATACCGCCGCTGCCAAGCGCCTCGACATCAACCTGGACGATTGCATCATCTGGGTCGGTATGGACGTGCGCACGGAATCGGGCGACGTCGTGGGCTATTGCTCGGACGTTGAGTTCAAGCCACGCTCGGGCATCGTGCAGGCATTCTATGTGACCGCCGGTGCTGCTTCGAGTGTTTTGGTTGGTGACACGCAGGTGCCGCCGACGATGCTGCGCGGCTACGAGAACGGCGCGATGGTCGTCTCGGACGAGGTCAAGTCGCTCGGGTATTCGGGCGGTGCGGCTGCCAAAGCTGCCGAGGCCAGCGTCGTGGTGGGCGACAAGGTCAAAAAGGGCGCCAAGGTGCTCGACGACAAGGGATCGGTTGCCGTGGACAAGGGTAGTCGCGCGCTGGGCAAGCAGCTCGGCAAGACGCGCGGCATGTTCAAGGCCTTTAAGGATGAATACCAAAAGGCGAGCGGAGGCTCGTCAAAAGCTACAAAATAGCGACGTACCAAATGATGGGAGGCAAGCCGGAGACCTGTTGCTCCGGCTTGCTGTGTTTATGGGGGAGGGCACATGCGCCAAAACGGATCCAACTTAAACGGGCGTTCGGGTGCGCGTCCGACGGCGCGCCGCGACCTGGGGCAGCTGCCCAGCGGTCAGCGCAAGCGTCACCGTAAGCCCGGCGCGATGTACCTCAACCATAGCCGCGGGTTTAGCGACCGCAGTGCGCGCATCGGCAACAGCCGTACGCCCCGTCGTTCGTCTCGCCTGCCCTACGCGCTCATCGCCGTGGGTTGCGCGCTCGTGCTGTTTATCGCTGCCGTCGTGGGCTACGTCAACCGCAGTGTGGACGTGGAACTCAACGGCCAGAAGACCGCGGTGCGTGTGGGCTCTACGCTGCAGAATCTCATCGACGACCAGGAGTTGACTGACACCTACGACGCAGGCGACCTGCTGGCCGTCGATGACAGCGTGCTCAAGCGCCATGGGGGCGAAAAGCTGTCGGTGAAGGTCGACGGCAAGCGCGTGAAGCAGGGCAAATGGGATAGCCGCGAACTTGAGGGCGGCGAGAAGGTGACGGTCAAGGATGGCCGTAACACCTACGAGAAGCACGAGGTTCAGGCTACGGTTATCGAGCCCAAACTCAAGGTCGAGGGTACGGGCGCTATCGAGTATGTGCAGACGTGGGGCGTCCAGGGCCGCTCCGAGGTGTGGGTTGGTGAGCAGTCGGGCAAGACGCAGGACCGCGGCGAGGTTGTGCCCGCCACCGATTGCGTCGTTGCGTGCGCCAGCGTGGCGCCCAAGGGCAACAAAAAGTACGTGGCACTGACGTTTGACGAGGGTCCGAGCGGCGCCACCAAACAGATCTTGCAGGTGCTCAAGGAAAAGGGCGTCACCGCGACGTTCTTCCTTTCGGGCGATGCGGTCGAGGCCTCGCCTGTCACGGCCAAGGCGATTGTCGATGCCGGGTGCGAGATCGGATCCAACAGCTACAGCGACGATTCGCTCAAGGGTCAGGACCGTGAGGCGGTACGCGAACAGATCACGAAAGGCACCGACGCGATTAAGTCGGCGACCGGCGTGAAGACGATGCTGCTGCGTGCTCCCTACGCTGCCTTTGACGAGCAAAACTGGATTGATGCGATGGACCTGGTCTCCGCCGTGGTCTCGTGGAATATCGACTCGGGCGACTGGCTGCTAAACGGTGCCGACGAACAGGTCTCGACGGTGCTCGATTCGGTGACGCCGGGCAATATCGTGCTGCTTACCGATAGAGACGAATGCGCCGAGCAGACGCTCGAGGCGCTGCCGCAAATTATCGACGGCCTCATTGCCGACGGCTACAAGATCGTGACGCTCAGCGACCTGGTCAAGACGGACACGGCATTGAGCAAAAAACTCACCTCGCTGACGAAGGTCACCATGCCCAAGGACGCCGTGTTCCCCCAACTTGCCGAGGACGACGACACCACAGAGTAGTCATTGGGTAGTCGTTTAAGAACGTCCCCAATGGCTATGTCACGGATGCGTCAGTGTTTGGTATGCCTGCAATGTGCAGCGCATAAATTCGATGCCGCAGGGCGATGCTGATGCTATAGTTACTGCGGTTAATGAGGGTCAAGAGAAAGGTTACAGGTGAAATCCAAACCTCGACCATACAGTCGATGACCCCATGCAGGTGCTTTTTGCGCATGCACGGGGTGTAAGCGTCGAGCGGCGTGCCGCCCGCGCATGCGTATACATATCCAGAAGCCTCCGGACGCCGCACGCGCGGCCGCGTCCGGAGGAATAATGATGGGGAGCACCATTGAATTATCTGAGTGAGATGCTCAAATTGCCGGTCTTGGACGTCGACGGCGAAAAGCTCGGCGTGGTCAACGATTTTGGCATTGCTACCGGCGAAGTTTTTCCGCACGTGACGTCGCTCGCGTTCCGCGGACCCGGCAAGACGCCGTTTATGATCAGCTGGCGCAAATGGGTCGACCGTATCGACGAGACGGGCGTACACCTTAAGACGTCGGCCACCGAAATCCGTTTTTCGTACCTGCAGCCGACCGAGCTCCTGCTGGCGCGCGACGTGCTCAACAAGCAGATCGTCGACACGCAGGGCATGAAGGTCGTGCGCGTCAACGACATCAAGTTTTCCATGTCGGGCGAAAACCAGCTGCGCCTGCTGGGCGCCGAGGTCGGTGCCCGCGGTCTGCTACGCGCCATCAGCCCCGCGCTCGAGCATATCGTCGAAGGCTTTATGAAGCACCTGGGCAAGCCGCTCAGTGAGGACATCATCGCTTGGTCCTACATGGACCTGCTCGACCGCTCGACCAAGAACATTCAACTCTCGGTGTCGCACAAGACGCTCGGCGAGCTGCACCCTGCCGACATCGCCGACATTATCGAGCAGCTCGACCCGCGCCTGCGTGCGCAGGTGTTTGCGCAGCTCGATACTGCCCAGGCCGCCGAGGCCATCTCGGAGTTCGATGACGACGAGCTTATGACCGAGATGCTCGAGGGCCTGTCCGACACGGACGCATCGTCGATGCTGGCCATGATGGACCCGGACGACGCTGCCGACCTGATCGACGAGCTCGATTATGAGAAGGCCGAGAAGCTCCTGCGCCTGATGGGCGTCAAGGAGGAGAAGGCGATTCGTAATCTGCTGGGGTATGAGGACAACACCGCCGGCCGCATCATGACCTCGGAGTTTGTCTCCCTGCCCGCCACGGCAACGGTCGGTGACGCCATCGAGGCGATTCGCGAGCTCGACGAGGACTTCGAGAGCGTCTACTACGTCTATACCGAGGATCCGAGCGGCATGCTGACCGGCGTGCTTTCGCTGCGCACGCTGATCGTAGCCGACCGCGACGCCACGCTGGGTCAGCTGGCTTATCGCGACCTGGTCTATGTGTCGCCTGACGAGGACCAGGAAGACGTGACGGACGAGATGACCAAGTACGACCTGGTTGCCATCCCTGTCTGCGACGAGAACCGTCATATCCTGGGTATCGTAACCTTCGACGACGCCATGGACGTTATCGCCGAGGAGCATCAGGAGGACCTGCAGATCGCCGGTGTCGGATCGGGTGATAGCGCGTCGGACGACTCGACGAACGTGCTCAGCTGGTTCGTGCATCGCCAGTACTGGGTTGTTGTATGGGGCATTGCGTCGTGCATCATGGCGACCGTGCTGGGAACGGCGCTCGGCTCCGCGCATCTGGTGGTGTTCCCCATGTGCGCCATGCCGCTCGTACTGCTGGCGGCCTCGCGCATGGTGTCGTTCGTCAAGAACTACTTCCTGGAGTATGACGGTCACGACGACGAGCCCAAGCCGTATCTGGGGTTCTTCTTCCAGAGCACAGGCATGGGCCTGATTCTGTCACTCGTGACCTACCTGTGCGCCCAGCTGGTGCGCACCGCTGCGTTCCCCGATGCGCCCATGTTTGAGGAGCAACTCTTTACCGGGTGCTTTAATATCGCTGCCATCATTTGCCTGGTTGGCAACATGAGCGCCGTGATTTACCTGATGGTACTGTTCTGGCGTGACGAGCATGACCTCAACACGTCGGGCACCGCCATGAACGTTATTGCCGTCATGATTTCGTGCGTAGCGTACTGCGCCGCTGCGGTGCTGCTCACCATGTCGGCCATGGGTTAGGTGGTCGCGTGCAAAATACCAAGCAAAAGTCGGGCACCAAGCAAAAGTTGACCATCGCGGCCATCTTTGGCGCTATGGGTCCCGGTCTGCTGGCGGCGCTTTCGGGCAATGACGCCGGCGGCATTGCAACGTATTCCAGCGCGGGCGCCAGCTATGGCTATAAGATGCTCTGGATGCTTCCCGTCATGACTGTGCTGCTCATCGTGACGCAGGAGACCGCGGCGCGCTGCGGCTGCGTCACGGGCAAGGGCCTGGCATCGCTCATTCGCGAGCGCTTTGGCGTGCGCAAGAGTGTACTTGCTATGGCGGCGCTGTTGATCGCCAACACGGCTGTGACCATTTCGGAGTTTGCGGGCATCGCCAGCGGCCTTGCTCTCTTTGGCGTGCCGGCGAGCATCTCGGTGCCGTTGGTGGCGCTGCTGGTGTGGATGCTTACCATGTCGGGTAGTTTCCAGCGCATCGAGAAGATTTTGCTGCTGGTGAGCTGCGTGTTCGTGACCTATATCGTCGCTGCATTTATGGCTGGCCCCAACTGGGGTGAGGTCGCGGTCGACTTGGTCGTGCCTAACATTCAAAATGACCCCAGCTACGTGTCGCTCGTGGTCGCAACGATCGGTACCACCATCGCGCCGTGGATGATTTTCTTGGCGCAGAACAACGTGGTCGATAAGAACGCGGGCGAGGACGATATCGTGCTGCAGCGCATCGATACCGTGAGCGGCTCGCTTGCCGCCGATGTCATTGCCGGCTTTATTATCATCACGACCGGTACGGTGTTGTTCCCAGCGGGTATTCAGATTAGCGATGCCGCCGATGCTGCCCGCGCGTTGGAGCCTATTGCGGGTCAGTGGTCCACGGTACTGTTTGCCTCGGGCCTGGTCGCGGCGAGCTTCTTGGCCGCCTGCGTGCTGCCGGGCGTTACGTCGAGCGCTATCTGCGAGGCATTTGGCTGGGAGCGCGGTGCCGACCGCAGCTGGGACGAGGCCCCGGTCTATCGCGGCATCATTACGGCCATCATCGGTATCTCTGCCGTGCTGGTGCTTATGCCCGGCGTCGATCTGTTCCAGATTATGATGACCTCGCAGGTCATCAATGGCGTGCTACTGCCCGTGGTTCTGGTGTTCCAGGTGGTTATTGCCGCTGACCGTCACATTATGGGCACTAACCGCAACGGCCGCGTGTGGAATGTGCTCACTTGGGCGACTATCGGTGTGATTACGGTGCTCACGGTCGTCATGTTTGTTCTGCAGGCGATGGGTTACAGCGCTTAGCGCCTCTTTTGGACTCCAAACAGGCCGCAGCGATGGGCTACGGCCTGTTTTTGTCTGCTATAGGGTGTTAGTTATATGGCAGTGGGCAATAAATGCCAAATATGAGTACTGTTGCTAAGTGAATAGCATTTACATTCAAGAAGATAATAAACATAACCTATAGTATGTTCATTAAAATTGGCTCCAATACGCCTTAAACCAGTCAGGTTGGCTGTCTTAGGGGGTTGTAGGGTTCGCTCGGACGTCATTTTGGGTGGTTTTGCCTGCTACTAAAATGG
>CAJKGV010000039.1:0-12128 GCA_905199455.1 Collinsella aerofaciens
CGCTCCCATACGCGGCCGCAGGGATTGTGCGGCGAGCAGAACACCGCGGCATGGATGTGGTTTTGGGCGAGCTTGTGCTCCATGTCCTCAAAGTCCATACGCCACACGCCCTGGTCGTCGAGCTTAAGCGGGCTGTGGACAATACGATAGCCCGCGGCCTCAATGGACTTGGTAAAGCCAATGTAGGTGGGGCTGTGGACCAGCACCGCATCGCCCGGCTGGACATACGCGCGCAACGTCGACACGACGCCGCCCAGCACGCCATTTTCGTAGCCGATATGTTCAGGGCTCAAACCTTCGACGCCATTGCGGCGATTCTGCCATTCGATGATGCGATCGAAGTACTCAGCGCGCGGGTTAAAGTAGCCAAACATGGGGTGCTGGGCACGCTGAATGATGTGCTCCTGGACCGTGGGGACCGTGGCAAAATTCATGTCGGCCACCCACATGGGAATGCGGTCGAAGCCCTCGTCGGGTGCGTTCGGAGCCATACCGGGGATCTCGCCCCAGGAGTCAACGGCGATGGAGTCCATGCCGTGGCGGTCGATGATTGAAGTGAAGTCGTATTTCATGCTGGACTCCCGTGCAGAGCGGAATGATTCGATAGGCGTTATTGTCCACCAGCGTGGGCGGTTTTGGCGCGGAGTTTGGCGCTTAATTTGACGGGTGCGGACGAATGGCTGGTTAGTCTTGCGCGTCGTTGACGGCGACTACGGTTAGCTGGGTTTCGTCGACCGTAAACGATATGTCGAGCCCGGCGTAGGCCAAGTGGTAAATGCGGTTTGGCTCGTGTTTGCTGCCCGCGCGGCGCGGATCTTGGCGTAGAACCTCGACCAAGCCAGAAATCTTTGCGGGCGGGACCATATCCTGCAGAGCTTGCGGAAACTCAACATCGAGCTCTTGCCACGGAGCATCCTCAATCCAGCCGCCGGTCGCATCCGGGTGACAGTCCGCAAACGGGATGTAGGGCTTAATGTCGTAGATGGGCGTGCCATCGCGCAGGTCGGCCCCCAGCACATGGATGATGGGGCCATCGTCGGTGAGCTCGACACGATCAAGCTTGACGCAGGTAAGCCCGATGGGATTAGGGCGAAACGGACTGCGCGTGGCAAAGACGCCCACACGCTCGGTTCCGCCCAGACGCGGCGGACGCACGGTTTTCGACCACTTGGCATTGGTGCCGGGCCTGTTCTGTGTCTTGGCATCGGTAGCTATGTCCTTAGCCGTGCCGCCAGGCGTTCCGTTTTCGAAGCGCCAGAGCAGCCATAGGTGCGAGAAGGAGTCCAGGCCCTCAACCGCTGCATTGGAGGCAAATTCCGGCTCAAAGACGATGCGTCCCTGCAGATGAGGCGCCAAAAAGCTGTTGCGCGGAATGCCGAACTTCTGCGGCAGGTCGGTATGTATGTGTGCAATAGGTTCCATGCCGGTCATTGTACGGCATGGAGGCGTGGGGCGTTGCGCGCAATTCTTCGCCGTGGACTCCTGTCGTGCAACCAACGGTTGCTTGGAAGGGCGCCTGCCGCCGCGTATGCTTAAGCCATCAACCAGCAGAAAGGAGCCGCTATGGCCTTTGCAGAAAAGCTCATTGCCGTTCGTCGCGCCCATCACCTTACCCAGGAGCAGCTCGCCGCCAAGCTCTTCGTCACACGCCAAGCCGTCAGCCGTTGGGAGCGCGACGAGGTCACCCCGGGCATCGACATGATGAAGCTCATTGCCGCCGTAACCGGCGAGCCACTGTCCCACCTGCTCGAAATGCCCGAGCATTATTGCCAGAGCTGCGGCATGATACTCACGCCCGACGACTGCGGCACCGATGCAACGGGCGCCACGACCGACCATTACTGCAAGTGGTGCTACGACCACGGCAAGTACACCTACGACACCACCATGGAGGCGATGATCGAGGATTGCGCTCCGCGGCTGGCGCAAAACACCGGCATGTCGCTCGACGAAGCCGTCTCGCTCATGGGCGCCGTCCTGCCGCAACTGGAGCGCTGGCGCGCCGTGCAAGAAAACGAGGAGCGCTACGGCGACGAAGCCCGGAAGCGCTACGGCGACGAGGCGATCGACGCAGCAAACGAAGCACTGCTGGACATGGACCCCGAGACATGGAACGACATGAAGGAACTTGAACGCGCTATTCTGGGCCAACTCTCGATTGCCATGGGCGATGGCGATGCGAATGGAAGCGAGGCTCGCAAGCTTGTCGCGATGCATCGTCGTTGGATTGGTCTCAACTGGGGACGCGAACCCCAGAACGAAGCGTACCTGGGCCTCGCCCACGGCTATCTTGCCGACCAGCGCTTTATCGACTACTACGACAAGCCCTGCGGCACCGGAGCTACGGCGTTTCTGGTCCAGGCCATCGAGTCGTCTTTGGCGCGTGCATAGACCGCGGCGGCTTTGGGTATTTCAATCGAAACCTCAACCGATTGGAGACCCATGGCTACTGATCATGAGCTCACGCTGTACGTTATGACCGGCTGCCCGTACTGCATAAAAGTCAAGCGCTTCCTGGCCGATAACGGCGTGACCATTCCCGAGCGCAATATCTCGACCGATACCGGAGCCGAGCAGACGCTCATCGCCGTCGGCGGAAAACGCCAGGTTCCCTGCCTGTGCATCGACGGCAAGCCGCTCTACGAGTCGAGCGACATCATCGCATGGGTACAGGAGAACCTGCTCTAGTATGCGCATCACGTCCGTCCAAGGCCCCACCCCATACGGCCTAAACATGTACACCAGCATCCAAAGTCAACATTTTTCGACATCTTTGGATGCTGACGTACAACTTTTGGGTAGCCATGGACGCTCTTAGCCGGCTAATTGTTTGAGGCGACCTTTGGATTATGGCTGTTTGACGCCTCTGGAAAGGTTTCCGAGAGGGCTGTGGTCAAAAAAGGGCAAATATGAGTACTGCTACCTGTTTAGTAGCAGCGATTTTGATCACTTCAGGAACTATTCAACGTTCCACTCGTCCGCAGGCGACGTTATTTCTCCTCATATGTTCAATAAAAGTAGCTCTTAATGGAAACAAATCTCATCAGGAGCTACAATTTATAGCAAAATAAATGCAACCATAATGGCAACAGTACTCATATTTGCCATTTTTTGACCACGACCCTCCAGAATAGTCGCTAAGAACGACACTAAATGACAAAATCCGACACTTGGACGTTCTTATATGAGTAGCCATTGAAGGACACCTAACGACTACTCCCATTCGCGACACACTGTGTCGCGAATTAAGCTGGCCCCATTACCGAAGACCAGTGAGAGCTCCTGCCCAGAATCTCGATAGCTTAATAAAGGGCTCCCCTCCGGAAGTTCAATGAGCATCCAAATTCCAAGCTGAAAAGCAAAGGAGTATCGAAGCCGTCAATGCTCATTTCCTATCGAACAGGCGGGTCAAAACAAGCTAATTAGCCCGATGAACTGCTTGTATTTTTGTCTACAAAATTGTATACAAAAAGAGAATCCGAGAACCGGCGCTCGACATTATGTCGATCGATAGGAGGCGCCATGGATGCTAAGCAGCTCGAAAAGATGATGGGGTTTGCTCCCGGAGAGTTGAAGAAAGCCGCGGAAGCCTACGAAAAAGATAAGTGGCCGAAAGGTCGCACCATCAAGTTGGGAAGGCCACCAATCTCCGATGAGCCGAGCGTCGTTATATCAGCACGTGTGGGCGAATCGATTCTTGAGGCGTTTGACGAAAAAGCCAAACGCCATGGGCAAACATGCACGGAGCGACTCAGAGAGCTCATTACACTTGATGCACTGATTGCCTAGGCCCGCTCCCCCGTCGGACCCAAACATGTACACCAGCATCCAAAGTCGACATTTTTCGACATCTTTGGATGCTGGTGTACAGCTTTTTGATACATAGTCGTTGGGGACGTCCTTAAATGACCAGTCGTTAAAGAACGCCCCCGATGACTAGTTAGCCGTGGAAGCGAGCTGTGGGTGCAAGCGGCTGTTCACGAAAGACGCGCTCGACGGCAGCGCGGTATTCGTCGACCTTTTTGGTCTTGCGTACGATCTTGTGGACGGTAGTGGGGTCGGCGAAAGCGCACTTGGCGTAGAACCACCACTCCTTCATGCGAAAGACTGCATTGCCGCCAATCTCTTCTGCATAGGCAGCAAACAGCGTGTCATGGAAACGCTGCAGCTCGGCTGTCGTGGCAGCAGGGCCGCCGTTGACCATACGGGCCAGAGCGGGGTTCGCGAGCAGGCCGCGCCCCAGCATCACATGGCGCGTGCCGGGATAGGCCTCCACCAGCGCATCCATGTCCTCGAGATCAAAAATATCGCCGTTGTATGCCACCGGAAACGGCGCACGTTCCAGCGTCTCGCCATAAAACTCTTTGCGCGGCGAGCCCGCATAACGGTCCTTCTGCACGCGCGGATGCACGATCAGCTCTGCCAGCGGCATGCGGCAATATAGATCGAGTACGCGCTCGTATTCGTCGTCGCTCTCCAACCCCAACCTGGTTTTGACCGATACCGGCAGCGGAGAGCGCTCACACACGTCACTCAAGAACACCTCAAGCTCGTCCAAGTTGCGCAAAAAGCCCGATCCTTTGCCCTTGGCAACAACCGTCCCCGAGGGGCAACCCAAGTTGAGATTGACCTCGCGATAGCCCATGTCGGCGAGCACCTGCGCCGCCCACACAAACTCGTCCGCGTTCTTGGACATCAGCTGAGGCACCACGTTGAGCCCCTGGTTATTGGCAGGATCGATCTCCTTAAACGCCTTGCCACCAAAGCGGTTTCCCACCCGCGGCGGCGGCAAAAACGGCGTGTAATAGCAATCGAGCGCGCCGAAGCACTCCGCATGCACGCGACGGAACACATGCCCGGTAATCCCCTCCATAGGGGCCAACGATAGAATCATCTACTCTTCTCTCATATCAACACAACAAAGGGGCCGTCCCTTTGTCACATGCATTATGCCTTGCGCTTCAGGCGATTCACAAGGAAGAGGTAGCTACTGAACGATGACCACCCTCCAGCCGCACCCCATACAACGAGGTCTAATACTTTTCCCGAGAAGTGAACGAGTGAAAACGGGCCCCGAAGCATCTGCACTTTCGAGATGCAATTTCCTGCGGTTTTGCCAGCCAAATCCTGCGGGTTTGACGTCTAAAAATGTCGATGCTTCGGAGGCCCAAGTATGGCCGTTCACTTCTCGGAAAAGTATTAGACCTCGATTTACATGCCACTCAATGTGACAAAGTGGCTGCTCCTTTGTCACATTCGATGAAAAAGGGCACCGATGTTAGTCGATGCCCCAAAGCGGCTGCAGGTTAAGCCCTACAGCGTATGTCTAAGACGAATCGAACTATTCGTCCCAGGAGAGGTTCTTACCAGTCTTTTTTGCCAGCAGCAAGAACAGGCCGATAATAACGTTGCATGCGATGCAGAAGATGAAGACGCCCTGGAAGGAGCCGACAAGCTCATAGACCTTCATCATAACGGGCATGCCAAAGGCGCCGACGATATAGCCCACGGAGCAGATCAGCGCGAAGATGCGACCGAAATCGCGGGAGCCAAAGACATCCATAACCAAAACGGTCAGGGCAGTGCCAGCGATGACGTACATTACGTCGTTCACGCCTGCTGCGAGGATGCTGAGCGTCGAGTTGCCGCTGCTCATCATGAGCATGACAAAGGAGAGGATGGAGACAGCGAGCCAGCCCAGAATGGCCTTCGTGCTGCCGAACCTATCGCAAGTGGTGCCGACGATCGGATTGAGGAACAGATCGAAGAGCGATGCAGCGGATACCATGAAGCCGCCCACCATGGGGCTAAAACCAACCTCGGAAGCATACGTCGGGAAGAGCTGGTTCATGCAGCAAGTGAGCTGAACGAGACAGAGGAAGCCGATGCAGAAGAAGAAGGCAGGCGACTTAATGGCGCGCGCATAGCTAACGCCACGCGTGCTATCCTCGGTCGTCTCCTCGGTCTCGGTGACCGTCTCGCCCTCGACGTAGCCATAGGGCAGCATGCCCTTGTCCTGAGGCTTGTAGCGGATGATCAGAATGGAAGCTGGGAGAATGAGCACTGCGGAAACACCGGCGAGCACCAGATAACCAGTTCTCCAGCCAGCGGCCTCGATGACAGAGGTGATGACGGGACTCATGATGAGCATGTAAATCGAGTTCACTGCCCAAGCGAGACCGATTGCCAGGCCACCAGATTTTTTGAACCACTGGTCAATAACGTCGGACATAGCGACGCCGGTGGTGAAGGCGAAGCAAACGCCAATCAGGGCGCCAGCGGCGATGAACATCCAGACTTCGGTGTAGAAGGCCATGCCTGCGCCGGCAGCGAGCAAAATAAGCTCGACAACGGGGAGCCAAACCTTGCCAACGACCTTGGGAATGAGTTTTCCGACAAACGGAAGAGCTGCCGCAAGACCAATGAGCGTTGCGGTGAAGTAATACGAGAAGATGGAATAGTCAAACCCGAACTCCTCGCACACGGGTGCGACGAAGGAGCCCGCGATGACGCTATAGGATCCGGTCGTGCCGGCAGACATAAGGCCGAGCGCGATTACGAGAACCCATGCGTAAACCTTGCTGCTCTTTAACTTTGCATTTTCCATTGACGCAGCTCCTAGAGACCCAGAAGGGCACACATAACGGCCTTGATGGTGTGCTGACGGTTCTCTGCCTCACGGAAGATGACCGAAGCGTTGGCCTCAAAGCACTCGTCGGCAATCTCGAAACCCTCGGTGATGATCTCGCGATGAAGGTCGTTCTTGCACTGGTCGAGGAGCATCTTGCCAACACGGTGATCCGCGTTGTGGACAGAGGGAAGCTCATGCATGCAGAAGATGTCGGGATTGTTGGTGCGCTTGCACAGCTCGCTGGTGACGCGATAGGGGTACAGAGACTCGGCATCGCCCAACCAGGAGTTGTAGTCGTCGGGATCCAGAACCTCTTCTCCGCACTCGGGGTTGATGTAGCGCCACTCCTCGGTAACGATAACGTCAACGCCATCCAGGGCATCGAGGTCAGAGGTGATGGTAAAGGTCCTATTGGGAGCGTACTTGGCGTAGCAGGCCTCCACCTCTTCGATCATTTCCTTGCACATCTGATGACGGAGGTCGTCGGGGCCGATGGCGAGGAAGTCCATGTCGAGCATAGCGCACAGACGGCCATACCACACTGGGGCGCCGGCGCAGTTGCCAACGAAAGCCATCTTCTTGCCGCGGCTCGTACGCAGACCGCCCCATTGCTCTTCCATCGTAAGAGCGTCAGCGAGCATCTGAGTCGGGTGATCGCCGAGAGTAAGGGCATTGATGACCGGGATGTCAACCAGGTCGGCGACGTCATAGAGGAACTGCTCGTCCTTCTGTGCGCGGTAGACGATGAGATCGTACATGCCGTTAAAGACGCGCATGGCATCCTTGACGGTCTCGCAGTCACCCATGTGGGAGTTGGTCAGATAAGTGAAGCCCATGCCCAAATCATTGCAGGAGGTCTCGAATGCGCAACGAGTACGGGTCGAGCCCCACTCAAAGTTGGCGAGGACGTTTTTGCCGGGGAAGTAGCGCTGGTCGACACCAGACTTCTTCTGAGCCTTAAGGTTCCAGGCAAGATCGATGAGATAGCGGAAATCCTCGGAGGAGAGATCATGGATGTTGATGTAGTCGCGACCGCGGAGGCTGTTGTTCATGCCTATTTCCTTTCGAATTATTATCAAAATTATTGTTGAATGTGTCCCCGAGGAAAACACGGATATCCCTCGGGGAGCGGTACATGTGGCGCCTAAGCCAAAGAGCGCAGGCTCTAAGGCTCACTAACGACTGGCCGCCACGTCCTTAGTCCAGCAGTGCACGCCGCCGCCGGACAGGTTAAGCGCGAGGGAATCAATCATGATGACTTTGCGATCGGGGAAGCAGCTCTCAAGAACTGCCTTGGCCTGCCCATCCTTCTCTTTCACGACCTCGCTCATGCCCTCGTGGTAATAACGCTGGCCAAGAACGACGCCGTTGCAAATCAGGAAGTTGCAGTAGCTCGCTGCGGCGTAGAAGTGGACGGGGCCCTCGGGCCAGGGGGTGCCATCCATAAACTTGCCGCCCATTTCGTCGATGAAGCCCTTATAGAGCTCGTAATCTTCATCGCCAGGGGCGATAACGACTTCAATAGGCTCGGCGGTGGGCATACGAACGATCTCGAAGGGCTTGCCCTCCCAGTCCGTTTCGTTGCTCAGGATCTCGTAGGCTGCCTCAATGCGGCGACGAGACTCTGCTCCAGCCTTGCTCGAGGCTGCCTCTTCATCGGACACCTCGGCAAGAAGAATCTTGTTCGGAGTGATAAAGCGACACATCTCATCAATGTGAGCTGCAAAGCTCATGCCAAAGACGGGAGTTCCGTCTTCCTTCTCGTCGAGGATGCCCAGTCGATAGTCGTCGTCCTCGAGCATAGGCTGCGGAAGCCAGATAACCTTGTTGAGGTTGTAGATGCGCTTATACTCGGCCTCTACTTCCTCTTTCGTGAACTCGGGATTACGCTTGCGGCATTCCGTGTCCTCGATGGCGATCAGAGTGCCGTGACCGTCAAACTCGCGGTCGCCGCCCTCCGAAACCATTTCGGAATTGACGATATCGAAGCAACCGAGCGCAACCGCCATGTGAACGGCTGCCTTACGTGCGGACTGGCACTCCGGGGAGTTCTTGTCCCACACGCCGTAATAGGTCCAAGCGGGGTTGACCATATAAGAATGGCCCTTGTCGTCGACCATGATGCTGGGACCGTTGTCGCGGACATAGAAGTTGGAGTCTTCGAACTGCGTGATCTCGATGCGATCGAGATCAACCCCCTCCTCCTTCAGGCGCGAGCAAGCCTCCTCATAGGAGCCGGGGGTGCCGCAATTGAGGTTGACCGTAACGTCGCCATACTCGAGCAGAGCCTTGATCACGTCAACGCAGGGCTGGCGGTTATCGTAGCCCTCTGCACGGATGTAATCGGGAAGCCATGTCACATAGACGTTGGAGCGCTTCTCGAACTCGCCCGGCATACGATAGTTCTCGTACATGGTTGGTCCTTCCGTCGGGTTTCCCGCGATGCTGTCCGGCCGCGACAATAGCGGGGTTTCACCTGCTATAGTACTACTATACCTACCGTTCGGTAGATAATTTTGAATAATTGCCGCTCGCCTACTGATACATACCGTTCGCCGTATATAGTGGTCATGTTTGGACACGAATTGATGTTCCGTTGCCATCCTTAATAATGTTGGTAGTGCGGAAGTGATTTGCAATGGAGAAATGCAGCGTGAGCACAAGAAAAAAAATATTGGACGCAATGTACGATCTTGTGGCAGAAGTCGGTTATGACAAAGCGTCTATCGGAAAGATTTGCGACTTTGTCGGTATATCCAAGCCGTCGGTGTACTACTACTTTCCCTCAAAAGAGGAGATTTTCACTACGCTCTTGGACAGCATGTTTCCGACCATTGACTATCAGCGCGACTACTCGCTAATAGTCGATAGGGACGGGTTCAAGGCCGCGCTTATCGAGCTCGGCAATTCAGTTATAGGTGGCTATCGAAGCGATGAAAAGCGCCGGCGCGTGCTGGCCGAGGTTAGCGTTCAAGCAAATCGAATTCCTGCAGTTCAGGAACGTCAAGCGACGGCGACCAAACGAACCATGGATGCGCTTAAAGACATCCTTCTTCATGGTGTAGAGATTGGCGCGTTTTCCGATAGCGCCGACGTAATGCTCTACGTACAAATTCTTTATACCGTTCTGGAGGGAGCAAGCAATACGGTCGCTCAAGGTGAGGATATTGATGAGAAAGCGGTTTGGGCGGGAATAGTCGAGCTTATGTTCAAATAAACCAACCAAGCTGAAGCGCATGTTGGCACCCATGGTGCCTGCGGGCAACCTTTAAAACGAAAACAGGGGTCGACTCCAGTCTGGCTTGGAGTCGACCCCTGTTGCATGGCAATCTATGCCGATGCAAATCGGCGCTTATTACTTTTCAGCAGCCTTATTGAGAAAGCCGGAAACGATAGCAAACGCGGCAATCATAAGGTTGCAGGCAATGCAGAAGATAAATACTCCCTGGAATGACCCTGCCATGCCGTAAACCTTCATCATGACCGGCATTCCAAAAGCACCGACGACATAGCCCGCTGAGCAAACGATCGAATAGATCCTTCCAAAATCGCGTGATCCAAAGAGCGAGAGGAGAAGCATCGGCATTGCGGTTCCAACGATGGCGAACATGACATCGTTTACACCAGCTGCAATGATGGAAACGGTCTCATTGCTTCCGCCAATGATAAGAAGCAGGAATGAAAGAATGCTGACACCTGTCCATGCGACCGTTGCTTTAATAGCGCCAAGCTTGTCGCATGTTTTGCCCACGAAGGGATTTAGGAAGATATCGGAGAGTGAAGCTGCCGAGACCATTAAGCTTCCTACGATAGGATTGAAACCGACCTCGCTTGCATAGGTTGGAAACAGCTGGTTCATGCAGCAGGTGAGCTGCGCCACGCAAAGCAAGAGGACACAGAGAATAAAAGACGGCGTTTTCGCGGCATCGCGGAGTGCCATGCCCGAAAGGACATCTTCCTGCTCATCGGCGCTGCAGCTCTCATGGGTTTCGGAGGCGGTCTCTCCGTACGGAAGCATGTTGCGATCAGAGGGGTTAAGGCGAATGATAAATGCGCTTGCAGGCAAAATCATAGCTGCAGAAACGGCCGCAAGCACGATGTATCCCGTACGCCAGCCTTGCTGCTCGATGACCAGCGTAATGACAGGACTCAATAACAGCGTGCAGAGAGAATTAACGCCCCAAGCGAGGCCGATGGCGAGACCGGACGATTTGCTGAACCATTGGTCAATGACATCGGACATGCAGACGCCCGTTGTAAACGAAAAGCAGATGCCGATCACTGCGGCGGAGACGGTGAACATCCAGACCTCGGTGTAGAACGCCATTGCGGCGCCGGCGGCAATAAGGACGAGTTCAATGCAAATATGCCATGGTTTGCCGATTACTTTTGGAATGAAGCGACTCAAAAGCGGAAGCCCAAGCGCAAGGCCAAGAAGAATCGCGGTGAAATAGAAAGAAAAAGAAGTGTAGTCAAAGCCCAGATCTTCACATACTGGAGCAACGAATGAGCCGGCAATAATGCTATATGTGCCAGTTGTTCCGGCGGACATTAAGCCGAGCGCAATAACGACGACCCAAGCAAATGCGCCGCTTTCACGGAGACAATCTTTTTTGGCTGGTGTGGTGAGAGTCATGGTTGCTCCATTTCTATCGGCAATACATCCTATATGCCTACCGATAGGTATATAAACCAGAGGACTCTTCGTCAAGCATTAAGCGGGGAGAGGGAGTTCTTAACCTGCCGAACGGTAATTAGACCCCGTTTTCGCAAGGGTCTCAATGTGACAAAGGGACTGTCCCTTTGTCACATTATTCGGAGCGCAGGGCTTCGACGGGGTCCTTCTTGGATGCGCTACGGGCCGGCAGCAGGCCGGCAACAACCGTCAGCAGCACCGAAATTGCAATGAGCACCAGCGCATCCTGCACGGGCAGACTCATCAGGTTGGGGACCTTTTTGGCCGCAAGCGCCCAGGCATTGACCGGGAAACTCACGAGCACCACGACGACAATGGCAAAGACGCCGGCGATGAGGCCCTCGATAAAGGTCTCGGCATTGAATACGTTGGCCACGTTGCGCTTCGACGCACCGATTGCGCGTAGGATGCCGATCTCCTTCTTGCGCTCCAATACGCTGATGTAGGTGATGATGCCGATCATGATGGAGCTCACCACCAGGCTGATACTCACGAATGCGATGAGCACCAAGCTGATGGTGTTCACGATGTCGGTCACCGAGCCCATGATGATGCCCATGTAGTCGGTGTACGAAATTGCCCGATCATCGTGGCCAGCGGCTTTGACCTGCTTGTTGTACGCATCGATGTGATCGAGTACGCGCTCCTTGGCCTCAAAGTCGCGCGGGAAAATCTTAACCGAGATGGGGTCTGCCTCATCCGCATAGCCCAACGTGGTCAGATTGTTGTCGTAGGTGAGCTTCGAAGCCTTGGCATAGCTCATCATGAGCGAACTCAGGTCCTCGGCGTCCATGTTGAAAT
>CAJKGV010000040.1:0-12089 GCA_905199455.1 Collinsella aerofaciens
CCAGCACGTCCTGCAGCGGCATCATCACCAAGGGAGCGTCGCTTGTCAGCGCGTCGCTCATCAGCTTGGCTGCCACCTCAACACCGCTCGGCTCGTCGCCGCCCGCAAAGGAGCGCGTGCACCAACCCGCGAGCGTCGACGTGTCGTGAGTCGATGTGTACAGGATCTTGCCGGGCGTAGGGTGCACGCCGCACCGAACGTCGTAATCGCTAAACTCCAGTACGTCCATACCGGGGAAGCCGCAAGTCGAAGCCATGGCGCGAACGCCGGGCGTCAGGTAGCCCAGGTCCTCGGCGATAAAGTTGAGCGGCCCCAGCTCGTCATAGGCGGTCTGGAACAGGTCCTTGCCCGGGCCTGCCAGCCAACGCCCGTCGGCGCAGGCCTTACCCGCGGGAATGCTAAAGTAGCTGTGGAAGCCCAGGAAGTGATCCAGGCGCACGCGGTCGTAGAGCGAAAACGCACGACGTAGGCGATCCATCCACCAGCTATAGCCGTTCTGCTTCATGTGGTCCCAGCGGAACGTCGGGTTGCCCCACACCTGGCCCTCGGGTGCAAAGTTGTCGGGCGGCGCACCGGAAATCTCAATCGCCTTGCCGGTATCGGACAGCCAGAAGTTCTCGGGTTCGCTCCACGCGTCTGCCGAATCGTCAGACACGTACATAGGAATATCGCCGATAACCTCGATGCCCTTCTTGTGCGCATAGTTCATGAGCTCGCACCAAGCGAGGTCAAAGCGGTACTGCATGTACGCCTGAAGCTCGGCCTCGTTGTGGAAGCGATTGTCGTCGATCAGATGCTCGTTGTAGCGCGCGACATCTGCCGGCCAATCATGGCGCGACTCGCCCTCAAAGTACTTCTTTACGGCCATGTAGACGCAGTACTTCTCGAGCCAATCGGCATTGCGATGTTTAAACGCGGTGTACAGCGGATCGGCATCCTCGCCTCCGCGGGCCTTCCAGGTCTCAAAGTCGGCGGCCAGCTCCTCGTGGCTCTCGGGTAGCAGGTCGATATTGCCTGCAAAGGCCGAAGGACCGGCGTAAGGGGAGCGGAAGAAGTCCGTGGGGTTGACGGGGAGAACCTGCCAGTAGCGCATGCCCATGGCGGCCAGATGGTCGATAAAGCGACGCGTGGGCGCACCGATCGTACCGGGCTTGCCGTCGTCGGTCGGCACCGATGTGATATGGCACACAACACCCGCACCGTGATCGAGCGGCTCCTGAAGGCGCTGCTCGGCGTGGTGATAGATTATCGACGAACCCAGCGGGTACAGGTCGAGCGTGACGGTACCGTTGTGGATTTCGCACTCGTGACCGCTGATCACGTCGCTCGCACATTCGCCTAGCGCCGGAATGGTCACGCGATGCGAATTGCGCAGGCTGCGGTTGATGATGACGGTCGCGGATTCGCCGTCTTTACCGGTGCGCGTATAGGCGAGTACTTCGTCATTGAGCGCGAAGGCCTTGATTTCACCGTCGATCATAAACGGCAGCGCGCGGCGCACGGCAGATGCGTTCTTGACGATCGCGAACGTATCGAAGTCGTGCAGGTCTTCCTTGGTCGGCATGGTGCGGCGATTACCCGGATCGGTGAGACCCTCCAAGCCGTACTCGTCACCGTAATAGATTGAGGGAACGCCCGGGAACGTCATTTGCATGAGCGTCGCGAGCCAAAAACGGCTCTTGGCCAGGCCCATCGCGTTCTCGTCCAGGCGCCATTTGCTGCGCTCGCACTCGGGCAGCTGTGACTCGTCGGGGCCGCCGCCGAGCACCGAGATAATGCGCGGACGGTCGTGGCTCGAAAGCAGATTAAGTGCGCAAGACAGGGCCTCACGCGGATAGTTCTCGCGTAGGGTCTCGATATCCTCAGCTGCTTGGTAGGCGTTTTTGTAGCCCATCAAAAAGCCGATGACCATGTCGCGGAAGGGGTAATCCATGGCCGAGTCGAGCTCGGAGCCCTGCAGGTAACGACGCAGGTGGCCATAGCTGATCTTGTTGGAGGCGTCTTCCCAGACTTCGCCGAGCAACAGAGCATCGGGCTTTTCGGCGAGTACTGCCTTCTTGATTTCGGCCAGGAAGTCATCGGAAAGCTCGTCGGCCACATCCAGGCGCCAGCCGTGAGCGCCGGCGCGCAGCCATTTACGTATGACGCCGTCCTTGCCCAGGAGCCGCTCGCGTACCAGTTCGGAGCTCTCATTGATGGCGGGCATATTGCCCACGCCCCACCAACAATCGTATGAGCCGTCCTCGTGGAAATAAAACGCATCGCGCCACGGCGAATCCTCGCTCTGCCACGCGCCCACGCCGGGGTAGTTGCCGTAGCGGTTGAAGTAGATCGAATCGTCGCCCGTGTGGTTGAACACACCGTCCAGAATGATGGAAATGCCCAGCTTCTCGGCCGCCTTGCACAGCTCAGTAAAGTCCTGCTCGGTGCCCAGAATCGGATCGATCTTGGTGTAGTCGGCGGTGTCGTAGCGGTGGTTGCTCGCGGCTTCAAAAATGGGGTTGAGGTAGATGGCTGTAAAGCCCAGCTCGGCGATGCGAGGCAGGTCTTCCTGAATGCCCTTGAGCGATCCGCCGTAAAAGTCCCAGGTCTTTATGGAGCCGTCCTCGGCGCGCTCGTACACAGGCGGCTCGTTCCAGTCCTCGACCATGCGGCGCTGAATGCCCTTACGCGGTTTTTCGACCTCGGCCAGCGTGCGTTCGCGCCAGTGCTCGTCGCGGGCATAGCGATCGGGGAAGATCTGGTAGACCATACCGCGCTCGTACCACACGGGACGAACCTCACGGTGTTTGTAGACAGTGACCTGGAATGACGGCACCTCGGCGTAGTCGTAGGTTACGCCCTCGCCGCCGGTGCGCCCCTGCGGTGCGCCTAAGCGGACCTCGGGCTGGCCCTCGATGTTGCAGATAAAGCTGTACCAGATAAGACAGGGCTCGGTGCACTCAAGCTCTGCAGTAAATATGCCGTCGCCTTCGTGCGTCATGGGATACCGAGACTCACCGATATCATCGACCCAGGTGCGGAGCGTAAGCGTTGCCTGCGCGGGATCGGCATCCTCCAGAATCACGGAGAGCGAAAGGGTTGTTCCTGTGGTCACAGCGCCAAACGGAGTGCGAAACTGCGGCAGACGGCTGTTGTGTATCAATCTCATAGTACGGTCCAGTTCAATAGAATCATGGTCTGCTGGCCATGGGCTTTACGCACAGGATGTAAGTATATCTGTTGTACACAGGCTGTATAAACAACATCCGTTTACCATCGGCGAACGGTTGTCCTAGAAAATCGTTTTACCAACTACCTACAGAGAAGGGGCGCCCGGTTGGAGCGCCCCTTGCTTAGGGTTTGATGAGGTTTTGGATCGTCTGTGGGCTAGCGGCGCTTGCGGGTGGCCGTTGCCTTACGGACGGACGTCTTCTTGGACGGAGCTTTTTCCTCGGCCGGAGCGGCGGGGGAGACCGGGGTCTCCTTGGCGGGCTCGGGCTTAGCCTCTGCCTTCGGGGCGGCCTTGACCTCGGCGGTCTTCGGCGCAGGCTTGGCCTTTACTGCGGGCTTGTCCTCGACCTTAGCCTCTGCCTTGGTAGCTGCGGCCTTAGTCGTGGTCTTTTTGGTCGTCGTCGTGGCGCGCTTGCGCGTGGTGGTCTTGGCGGCCGGCTTTGTCTCGACAGTTACCTCGGCCTTGGGCTCGGCGGGGGTTTCCTCGACCTTGACAGCGGGCTTTGCGGCAGCCTTCGGAGCGGCCTTGGTCGCAGTAGCCTTGGCGGCCGTCGACTTCGTTGCCGTGGTTTTCTTGGCAGCTGTTGCCTTCTTGGCGGTCGTGGTCGTCTTCTTGGCAGCGGTCTTTGCCGGAGCCTTGGCGGCCGGCTTGGCCTCTGCGACCTCGGCCTCGGCGTCCGTCTTGGCAGCGGCGGTCGTGCGCTTGCGCGTGGTCGTTCCCTTGGTAGCCGTCGTTTTAGTCGCGGTAGCCTTGGTCGTCGTAGCCTTCTTGGCGGTCGTCTTGCGGGTTGTGGTCTTCTTGGCGGCAGGCTTCGCGGCAGGCTTGACCTCTGCCTTTGCCGCAGGAGCAGTCTCAGCATTCACCTCAGGCTCGGCCTTTGCGGGCTCAGCCTCAACCGGCTTCTCCTCGGCCTTGGCTTTGGGCTCCGGCTCAGCGGCCACCGGCTCAGCAACAGCCTCAGGCTCGTCGACAACAGCCGCTGGCCTCTCAATCTCCGGATGCATAAAGAAGTACAGGTCCAGATACTTGTCGGCCGAGCGCGTCCAGCTAAAGTCCTGGCTCATGGCCTGCGTGACCAGCTGGTTCCAGGCGTCGCGGTTATCCCAGAACAGACGCGCCGCGCGGAATACCGCATCGCCCATCTCGTCACCGTTAAAGTTGCTAAACGAGAAGCCCGTGCCCTCGCCGGTAAACTCGTTGTACGGCTGCACAGTGTCCTTCAGGCCGCCGGTCTCGCGCACGATGGGCAGGGTGCCGTAGCGCATGGCGATGATCTGCGACAGGCCGCAGGGCTCAAACTTCGAAGGCATCAGGAACATATCGGCGGCGGCGTACATTCGCTGCGACAGCGCAGGATCGAACTCGATACGCGCGGCCATGGTGCCGGGGTACTTGTCCTGGAAGTAGCGCAGGCCGTCCTCGTAGTCGCGGTCGCCGGTGCCCAGCACCGCCACCTGCACGCCGCCGGCCAAGATGCGGTCGAGCGCGTACATGACCAGGTCCATGCCCTTCTGGCGCGTCAGACGCGTGACCATGACCATAAGCGGACGGTCGTCGCGAACCTCGAGCCCCAGCTCTTCCTGCAGCTTGGCCTTGCACACGGCCTTACCAGAACGGTCCTCCACGGTGTAGTTGGCGGCAATGCGCTTGTCGGTCGCCGGGTCAAAGCCCGCGACGTCGATGCCATTCAAAATGCCCTGCAGCGCATACGAACGCTCACGCAGAACGCCGTCCAGGCCCTCGCCAAATTCGGGCGTCTGGATCTCGTTGGCATAGGTGGGGCTCACCGTGGTGATGGCGTCGGCATAGCGCAGGGCGCCCAGCATGTAGTTGATGCTGCAGGCGTCGCAACGCAGCTGCGAGGCGGCCGCCGGAATATGTGCCACACCCAGGATGTCCTCCATCACGGTGTCGCTAAACTGGCCCTGGAACGCCACGTTATGGATCGAGAACACGGTCTTGACGCGGTCATACAGCGGCAGGCCCTGGTAGAACTCGCGCAAAAACACGGGTGCCAGTGCCGTCTGCCAGTCATTGCAGTGCAGGATGTCGCACTCAAAACCGGACGGAAGGTGCTGCAGGCTCTCGGTGATGGCCTTGGAGAAGAACGCAAAACGCTCGCCGTCGTCAAAGAAGCCGTACGGATAGTCGCGCGCAAAGTAGCGCTCGTTGTCGATGAACATATAGGTGACGCCATCGTGCTCGAGCTTCTCGAGTCCGCAGTACTCATTGCGCCAGCCCAGGTTCACGTAAAAGTCCGAGAAGTGCTCCATCTGCGCCTTGTACTCGTCCTTGATGGTGGCGTACTTGGGCACCATCACGATGACTTCGGCGCCGGCGCGCACAAGCGCCGCAGGCAGCGAGCCCGCTACGTCACCCAGGCCACCGGTCTTCACAAACGGCGCGCACTCGGCCGAGGCAAACACGATCTGCATCTTTTTGCTGGAATCAGCCATATTGTCTCCCTGTTGCAATTCGAGAATAGCCGCCTGGCGCAAACCGGGCGGCTATTCTACGTGTTACGAGCGATGTTGCGGTGCCAAAGCTAGCTCGCGTTGGTGATATCAGAAGTTAACGGGGCCTTTCCCAGCACCAGGATGTTCTCGGGCGTGCCGCGAAGCTCGGTGTTGGTGGGAACCACGTTGTTCTTGTCCAGGATGGCATTCTCGACGCGGGCGCCGCTCTTGATGACGCAGCTCTGGTTGATGATCGAGTTCGTCACCGAGGCGCCTTCCTCGACCACGACGCCGCGCGACAGGATCGAGTTGCGCACGGTGCCCTTGATGATGCAGCCGGCCGAGATGATCGAGTTGCAGGCGTGGCTGCCGGTCGCATAGCGCGAAGGCGGCACGTCGTGAGCCTTGGTCAGAATCGGGCGCTCGGGGTCAAAGAGCTGGTCGGCCACGGTCTGGTCGAGCAGGTCCATGCTGCGGCGATACAGCGACTTCTCGCTAAACACGCCCACGACCTCGCCCTTGTACTCATAGCTGCACACGTCGATGTTGCCAAAGTCGCCCTGGAGTGCCTCGAGCAGGTCCAGATAGTCGGCGGCCTGGTAGTGGTCGATAATCTCGAGCAGCGTCTCGCGGTTGACGATGCAGCAGTCCATGGAGGCGTTGTCACCGTACACGACGCCGGCGCTTACGCCCGTCAGGCGGCCGTTCTCGTTGATTTGCAGCTTGGTCTCGTCATCGACGTTGCGCGTGGCCTTGCAGTACACCACGGTCATCTGGGCACCGGAGTTCTCGTGCGCGTCGATGATGGTGTTGAGGTCCATGTTAAAGATGATGTTGGTGCCCATCATCACAACATAGGGCTTGTCTGAGCGCTGGAACAGCGTCTTGTTGGAGATGATGTCGCGCAGCAGGAAGCGCATGCCGCCCTTGGTGGTGCCGTACGCGTTGCCGGGCACCATGAACAGGCCGCCCTTCTTGCGGTCCAGGCCCCAGTCCTTGCCCGAGCCCACATGGTCGATCAGGGAACGGTAGTTGCCCGGCATGACGACACCGACGGTCTTAATGCCGGCATTCATCATGTTGGACAGCGGAAAGTCGATCAGGCGGTAGCGGCCCAAAAACGGAACGGACGCGATGGGGCGGTCCTTGAGCAGCACGCTGCCGTAGGTCGAAGAGTAGTTAGCGGTGATATAACCGATGGCCTTGCGATTGATCATCGGATCATTCCCCCTTCCCGATAACGACGTCATTTCCAACGACGGCCGTATCCTTGGTGGTATCGACAGAGCCGAGCTTCACGCCCTCTTCGACCGTGGAGTTCTCGCCCAAAATAGCGCGGCAGATGTGCGCGCCGCTCTTAACGTGCGCGCCCGGCAGCAGCACGGAGTCCTCGACCACGGCGCGCTCCTCGATGATGACATCGGTCGAAAGGATCGAGTGGCGAGCGGTACCGTAGATCTTGCAGCCGTTGGAGACCAGGCAGTCGTCCAGACGGCCGTCAGGGCCAATGTAATGCGGCGGACGCGTGGTGATGTTGGACATGATGGGGAAGTGCTTGTCAAACAGATCGAACTCGGGGTTGTTGCCCAGCAGGTCCATCGAGGTCTCGTGGAAGCTGGCGATGGTGCCGACGTCCTTCCAAAAGCCGTGGAACTCGTAGCTGTACAGGCGCTTGCCCTCGCCGAGCAGCTTGGGGATGATGTCCTTGCCAAAGTCGTGGCTCGAGCGCTGGTCCAGAGCGTCCTCCTCGAGCGCCTCGATCAGGACGTCGGCCGAGAAGATGTAGATGCCCATGGAGGCGAGGTTCGAATCGGGCTTATCGGGCTTCTCGGTGAACTTGGTGATGCGACCGTCCTCAGGGTCGGTGGTCAGGATGCCAAAGCGGCTTGCCTCCTCCCACGGCACGGGCATAACGCTCACCGTGAGGTCGGCGTTGTTCTCAATGTGTGTCTTGAGCATCTTGCGGTAGTCCATGCGATACAGGTGATCGCCGGAAAGAATCAGGACGTACTTGGGATCGTTGGCCTTGATGTAGTCGAGGTTTTGCGTAATGGCGTCGGCCGTACCCGCATACCAGGCGCCGCCGGTCTGCGTCTCGTACGGCGGCAGGATCGACACGCCGCCATCGCGGCTGTCCAGATCCCACGCCTCGCCGGAGCCAACGTAGGCATGCAGCAGGTAGGGGCGATACTGCGTCAGAACGCCCACCGTGTCGATGCCCGAGTTGGAGCAGTTGGAGAGCGAAAAGTCGATAATGCGGAACTTGCCACCAAAGCTAACCGCCGGCTTGGCGATCTTTTGGGTGAGTGCCCCCAATCGGCTGCCCTGTCCTCCTGCGAGGAGCATCGCGATGCATTCTTTCTTACTCATCGATTTCTCCTTCTGTCATCGATGTTTCTAACCCATTAGCGGTGGGCACGGCTCCTGGTCGCGCCCACCGAATAATGCCGTGCGGCAAAGAAGGGAACTCGCGCGCCTTTACGCGTGCCAGATCTCGTCGCGGTACTCGCGAATGGTGCGGTCGCTCGAGAACCAGCCGGAGGAGGCGGTGTTGAGCAGGGCCTTGCGGTTCCAGGTCTCCTGGTCGCCATAGCTGCCGGTGAGCGCCTCCCAGGCGTCGACGTAGCTGCGGAAATCGGCCATAACCAGGTCGGGGTCGTTGTTGTTCATGAGCTCGTTGTAAATGCTCTCGAAGTTGCCCGAAAGACCCGCAAAGGTGTTGTCCTTGAGCTCGTCCATCACGCGGCCCAGACGCTCGCGGTCGCCGTTGAGGGTATCCCATGCAAAGTAGCTGTTGGATGCCCAGAGCTGCTCGACCTCGGGGGCGGTCAGACCAAAGATGGCCTCGTTCTCGCGACCGGCCAGGTCGGCGATCTCGATGTTGGCGCCGTCGAGGGTGCCCAGCGTAATAGCGCCGTTCATCATGAGCTTCATGTTGGACGTGCCCGAGGCCTCCTTGCCGGCCGTGGAGATCTGCTCCGAGATCTCGGCGGCGGGGTAGATGAGCTGGGCGTTGCTCACGCGGAAGTTGGGGATAAAGCAGACCTTCATGACCTCGTTCACGCGGGGGTCGTTGTTGATGACGTCGGCCACGGAGTTTATGAGGCGGATGGTCTCCTTGGCAAAGGTGTAGCTCGAGGCGGCCTTGCCGCTAAAGATGAAGGTCGTCGGCGTCACGTGGAAGTTAGGATCGGCGATGCGACGGTTGTAGATGTCCATCACCTTCATGATGTTCATGAGCTGGCGCTTGTAGGCGTGGAAGCGCTTCACCTGAACGTCGAAGACGGTGTTGGGGTCGATGACCAAACCGGTCTCGGCCTTAACGTAGGCGGCAAGGCGCTCCTTGTTGGCGCGCTTGGAGGCACCCACGGCCTTCAGGAACTCGGTGTCGTTCTGGAACTCTTTGAGTTTCTTCAGCTCAAAGGCGTCCTTAAGCCAGCCATCGCCAATAGCCTCGGTCACGAGCTTGGCATAGGTGGGGTTGGCCTCGGCAAAGAAGCGACGGTGCGAGATGCCGTTGGTCTTGTTGTTGAACTTCTCGGGCGTCAGGGCATAGAAGTCCTTGAGCACGATGTTCTTGATGATGTCGGAGTGGATCTTGGCCACGCCGTTGACGCTGTGGCTGCAGATCACGGACAGGTTGGCCATGCGAATCTCGCCGTCCCACAGGATGGCGGTCTGGCGCAGACGCTCCTGCCAGCCCTCCTGCGTGGTGTCGAAGGACTCGTGCCAACGACGGCTGATCTCGTCGATGATCTGGTACACGCGGGGGAGCAGCTTGGAGAACGTGCCGATGGGCCACTTCTCCAGTGCCTCGGGCAGGATGGTGTGGTTGGTGTAGCTCACGACCTGCGTCACGATGTTCCAGGCGTCGTCCCACTCGAGCTTCTTCTCGTCGATGAGGATGCGCATGAGCTCGGGGCCGCACATGGCGGGGTGCGTGTCGTTGGTGTGGATTGCCACAAACTGCGGCAGCAGCTCCCAGTTCGCGCCGTGCTCCTTCTCAAAGGTGTCGAGCAGGCTGTAGATGCCGGCCGATACAAACAGGTACTCTTGCTTTAGGCGCAGCAGACGGCCGTGCTCGCCCGCGTCGTTGGGGTAGAGGATGGCGCTGATGGCCTCGGCCTCGGCACGCTCGGCATCGGCCAGGGCGTAGTCGCCGCGGTTAAAGGCCTCCAGATCGAAGTGCTCCTCGACCGGCTCGGCAGCCCATACGCGCAGCTTGTTGACGGTCTCGCCGGCATAGCCCACAACGGGGATGTCATAAGGGACGGCCAGGATATCCTGCGTGTCCACCGTGCGGTAGAACGTGCGGCCGTTCTCCTCAAAGCCCTCGACGTGGCCACCAAACTTAATGGTCACGGCCTTGTCCTGACGGCGGACCTCCCAGGGATAGCCGTGGGTGAGCCACTCGTCGGTGGCCTCGACCTGGCTGCCGTTGACGATCTCCTGCTTAAACAGGCCGTAGCGGTAGCGCATGCCGTTGCCGTAGCCGGCAATGCCCTCGGCTGCCATCGAATCCAGGAAGCATGCGGCCAGACGGCCCAGGCCACCGTTGCCCAGTGCCGGATCGGGCTCCTGGTTCTCGATAAGGGACAGGTCAAAGCCCATGTCGTCAAGCGCCTCGGCGACCATG
This sequence comes from Collinsella aerofaciens, assembly GCA_905199455.1. Lineage (GTDB taxonomy): Bacteria > Actinomycetota > Coriobacteriia > Coriobacteriales > Coriobacteriaceae > Collinsella > Collinsella aerofaciens_AW. Next base: position 10,307 of record CAJKGV010000040.1, read on the forward strand.
TCGCGCACGCCAAAGTTGAGCAGGTAGTTGTCGAGCAGGCGGCCGATCAAAAACTCGATCGAGAAGTAGTACACGCGCTTCTTGCCCTCGGCGGTGGCGCGGGCGTCGCTCTTGGTGGCAACGGTGCGCGCCTTCTCGGCCACGAGCTTGGCCAGGGCGTTAAAGCGGTCGAGGTCGCTGGCGGCCTCGACGCTCTTGCCGCTGATGCTCATGACGGCATCGCGATAGAGCTCGGTAAACTCCTGCTTGTTGTCGAAGATCTTATTCATACGTTCCTTTCCCCCGGGGATATCTCCCGGAACGGTTATGACATGTATCCTACGCCCCCGCGGGGCGGGTAGTTACAGTGGTAACGCCTTTGTTACGCTTTCTTGGCAGGAGCCTTAACAGCAGCTGCCTTGGTCTTGGGAGCAGCCTTTTTGGTGGCTGCCTTCTTGGCTGTGGTGGACTTGGCCGAAGCCTTGGCAGCGGGCTTGGCAGCCTTCGCCTTGGTCGGAGCCTTCTTAGCAGCCGCGGTCTTGAGCTTCACCGAGGACGCACGCTTGCGCGTCGCCTTCTTGGGCTCCTCGACCACGGGCGGCTTATAGCTGCTGGGACCACGGCGCTTAAGGACCACGCCAGCCAGACCGGGCACTTTGATCTCGATGGAGTCCATCTGCCCGTTCCAGGGATAGGGCTCGCTCGAGCAGGTATAGGGCTCCTCGCCGGCGTATCCGCTGCCGCCAAACTCGGGACGGTCGGAATCGAAGATGACCTCCCAGTCACCCTCGCGCGGCACGCCCACGCGGAAGCTCTCGTAGCTCGCCGGGTCAAAGTTGATCAGGATCACCAGGTCGTCATCAATGTCCTCGCCCTGACGCACAAAGCTCACGATGGACTGCTTGGAGTTGTCCGCGTCGATCCAGGTAAAGCCGTCGTCGGTGTAGCCGCGCTCGTACAGAGCGGGCTCGGCGGTGTACAGGTGGTTGAGCGCCTTGATGAACGCCTGATGATGACGGTGGGTCTCGTACTCCTCGGTCAAGAACCACTGAATGGACTCGTAGTAGCGCCATTCAATAAACTGGCCGATCTCGTTGCCCATAAAGTTGAGCTTGGCACCGGGGTGCGTCATCTGGTAGAAGGCCAGCGTGCGTAGGCCGGCAAACTGGCGCCACCAGTCGCCCGGCATGCGGCCGATCAGCGAGCACTTGCCGTGCACGACCTCGTCGTGGCTCAGCGGGCATATAAAGTTCTCGGTAAAGGCGTACATGATGGAGAACGTGAGCAGCCCGTGGTTGCCGGGGCGCCACGGAAAATCGGTCTGCATGTAGTGCAGGGTGTCGTTCATCCAGCCCATGTCCCACTTGTAGTGGAAGCCCAGGCCGCCGTCCTGCGGCGGATAGGTCACGAGCGGCCACGCGGTGGACTCCTCGGCCATCATCATCACGTCGGGGTAGTGCGCCTCCACGGCGCAGTTGACCTGACGGATAAATGCGCTGGCGTCCAGGTCCTCCTCGGTACCGTACTTGTTGAACTTCTTTTGGCCGGGATCGTCAATGCCAAAGTTGAGGTACAGCATGCTGGACACGCCGTCCATACGAATGCCGTCCACGTGGAAGTTCTCCAGCCAGTACAGCACGTTGGAGACCAGGAAGGAGCGTACCTCGCCGCGGGCGAAGTCAAACTTGTGCGTGCCCCAGTTGGGGTGAATCTCGTGCTCAAACAGCATGTGGCCGTTAAAGGTGGCAAGTCCGTGGGAGTCGGCGCAAAAACCGCCGGGCACCCAGTCCATGATCACGCCGAT
>CAJKGV010000041.1:0-11820 GCA_905199455.1 Collinsella aerofaciens
TTGGCTTGGGATAAGCAGCGTGCTGCAGAAGGTAAGGAGCCTGCCCGCATAGCCCGGCGTGGCCCGTCTGATCAAGAGCCACCACGATGAGTACCTGGCAGCCTACGGCATCGACCTTAAGCTGACCCGCGCCTGCGCGCTTGCCTGGGAGCAGGCCGAAGCCGCCGGTATTGAGCGCGAGGCCTTTACGAGCGACTGGCACGACGTCGTCACCGACCCCGCCGTCGATATCGTCGTCGAGCTCATCGGCGGCGAGCACCCCGCGACCGAAATCTTCACCACCGCCTTCGAGAACGGCAAGCACGTCGTCTCTGCCAACAAGGCCCTGCTGGGCCGTCATGTCGAGACGCTCGCCGAGAAGGCGCGCGCGTGCGGCGTGCAGATTAAGTGCGAGGCCAGCTGCGGCGGTGGCATCCCCATTGTCAGCACGCTCGAGCACGACCTGGTGGGCAACAAGATCCTGACCATCGCTGGCATTCTCAACGGCACCACCAACTACATCCTGTCGCGCATGGACGCCGAGGGCGCCGATTACGCTGACGTGCTCGCCGACGCCCAGGCAAAGGGCTATGCCGAGGCCGACCCGTCTGCCGACGTCGACGGCTTCGATGCCGCCAGCAAGACGGCGATCCTCGCCTCCATCGGCTTTGGCACCCGCGTTACCACCGACGATGTGTACCAGCAGGGTATCCGTACCATCGGCGCCGAGGACATCGCCCAGGCCCGCGAGCTCGGCTACACCATTAAGCTGTTGGGTATCGCACGCAACACCGAAGCCGGCGTCGACGTCCGCGTGCATCCCACGCTGATCCCCGCCGACCACATGCTTGCCAAGGTCAACGGCGCCATGAACGCTGTCTACGTGGTAGGCGACGCCGTGGGCGAGACCATGTTCTACGGTGCCGGCGCAGGCTCCTTCCCCACCGCGAGCGCCGTCGTGGGCGATATCCTGTCGCTCTCCGAGCAGATCAGCCGCGGCGTGGCTCCGCTGCCCGAGATTGAGCCCTATGGTCACAACCTCGCCTTTAAGCCCATGGACGAGCTCCAGACCAAGTACTATGTGCGCCTGAAGGTCGCCGACCGCGTGGGCGCCCTGTCCGAGACGGTCGACATCTTTGCCAAGCACAACATCTCGATCTCGCTCATCAACCAGGTCGAGGACGGCAAGTCGGGCGTCAGCGATGCCTGCTCGGTCATCTTCCTGACGCACCGCGCGCTCGAGAAGGACGTCCAGGCTGCCGCCGCCGAGCTTGCCAGCGTCGACTGCGTGGCCGAGGTCGCCAACGTCCTGCGCATCGAGGACGTCGAGGCATGGACCGAAGGCGTCATGGCCAACTAGTTCGGTTCTCGCCATACGACATATATGTTTGAGGGGCTCCCGTCCGGTCTTGGACGGGAGCCCCTTTTGCTTGCGCGCTCGGAGCGCATTGACGCGGCCAGCGTTTGAACAACTTGACCGTTCGGTGTCAACCAGGGATACCGCTCACCGATAAGCAGGCATGTTTGTTTTTGTCCGCCGCTATCCTGTGCTGCGTACGTCCACCCCCGAAGAATGGAGGCACCATGTTGCTCGAGGGCAAGAAAGCAATCATCACCGGAGGCACGCGCGGCATCGGCTATGCCATCGCCTGCCGTTTTATCGAGGAGGGCGCCGCCGTCACCGTCTTTGGCTCGCGTCAAGAGACCGCCGATGCGGCCGTTGAGAAGCTGACAGCCGCCTATCCCGACGCCAAGGTCTGGGGCCGCTCCTGCGACCTCACCTCACTCGAAGCCGTGACTGAGGCCTTTACCCAGGCTGCAGCCGACATGGGCGGCTTGGACACGGTCGTCAACAATGCCGGTATCTCCCAGCGTTCACCCCTCTTGGACTACACGGCCGAGGAATTCGCCAAAGTCATGGACCTCAACGTCGTCGCCGTCTTTAACGGCCACCGGGCGGCCGCCAAGATTATGACCGAGGCCGGCCACGGCGGCACCATCACCACCACGAGCTCAATGGTCGCCAAGTACGGTCAGCCCTCTGGCGTCGGTTACCCCACGTCCAAGTTTGCCGTCAACGGCATGGTCCAGTCGCTTTCGCGCGAGCTCGCCCCCATGGGCATTCGCGTCAATGCCGTCGCACCCGGCGTAACCAAAACCGATATGGTCGCTAACCTGCCCGAAGAGGTTATTAAGCCCATCGTCGCCACCATTCCGCTGGGTCGCATGGGCGAGCCCGAGGATGTCGCCAACGCCTTTGTTTTCCTGGCGAGCGACATGTCCTCCTACATCACGGGCGCCGTGCTCCCCGTCGACGGAGCCGCCCGCTCCTAGGGAGCCACAAGCTTTGGCTTCAAGCCTCAACATAGCTCAACCAAAAAGGCGCGCCGTCTGCATCAACTGCAGGCAGCGCGCCTTCTTCTGTTATGAAAGGGAAACTATGTCCCAGTATTTCTGATCAGAACGGGGCACGGTTTTCCCCAGGACCTCCTTGCGGAAACTGCGTCCCGTTTTGAACGCCGATTCTGGGATACCGTTTCCGCAACGGGTCTCTCGCGGAAACTGCATCCCACTCTGAGCGCCCATTCCGGGACACAGTTTCCCAACGGCCCCCGTTTCGGAAACCACATCCCGTTCCGAGCCTTCAAAGCGGGACGCGGCTTCCCCGAGAGAGTATCGACTACTTGCCGTCGTCGTCCTCGGCTTCTTCTCTTGCATAGAGCTCCAGCATGCGGCGGCGGTATTCGCGCACGGCGAGCTTGGCGCGCTCCAGACGGCGGCGCTCGCGCGGGGTCAGCTCGGACGGGTCGACCTCGTCTCCATAGGTCTTATCGGCAAGCAGGTGCGCCGCGTCCACGATGCGGGCATCGATGTGGCCGCTCGCCGCCTCGGCGGAAAGACGCTCGGCAATCGCATCGAGCGTAGGCAGGCCCTCGAATACGCGACCATGGCCATGCGAAGTCAGCAGCTCATGCTCGCGCGCGAGCAAGCTCGCTAAGTCGTGGTGGGCGCGCAGGATGTCGAGCGCATCGGATGGATGCTCGGCAACTTCTGCCACGGCGGCGACCGGCGCGGCATCCACCACGCGGTAGAAGAGCTGCGCGAGCAATGGCATCAAGAACACCGTGATGGCGCCGGCGGCAACCATAACCGACGCGATGTCTTGCGACAGCGCGCCCGCGTTGACGGCAACGCTCGTCACGGCAACGATGATCGGCAGCGCCGTGGTGCAGTACAGGGCCACGGTAATGCGACCATACGCCGACACATCGCGCGTCGCAGGGCAAATGCTCATAGAAATAAGAATGGGCACGGCACGAATAATCAGCAACGCCACGATAAAGCCCACGAGCAGACCCGGGCGCGACGCCACGGCCGTCAGGTCGATCTTTGCGCCCGATACGGTAAAGAACACCGGAATCAAAAAGCCGTAGGCCAGGCCGTCGAGCTTGGTCTCGAGCGTATGGTTGCCCTCGGGGATGATGTAGCGCAAGACAAAGCCGGCGGCAAAAGAACCCAACACAATGTCGAGATCAAAGACGGCCGAGAAAGCCACGAGTGTGACCAGGATGAGCACCGTCAGGCGCACGAAGGTCTGCGACGTGGTATCGGCGCGTTCCTCGACAAACGCAAAGAAGCGGCTGCCGACGCGCTTGGAGCGGCTTGGGACCACGGCAAGCAACACGCAGACCACCGCAAACAGGCCAAGGATTACGAGCGTTTGGATGCCAGTGCGGGCAGACAGCAGCACCGACATGGCGAGCACAGGGCCGAGCTCACCCCAGGTGCCATACGCGAGAATCGAGTCGCCCACACGCGTGCCAGTGAGCGAGCGCTCACGCATGATGGGCACGAGCGTGCCGAGCGCCGTCGAAGTGAGGGCAAGCGTCACGGCGATACCGTCGAAATGACTGACCGAGAACCACGGGGTAAAGCGCACGGCAAGCCAGGCGATACCAAACGTGACGGCCCACGTCGCCAAGCCGTAGCGCCCCTCGACGCCCGTGATGCTCTTGGGGTCGATCTCAAAGCCGGCAAGCAGGAACAAAAAGGCCAGGCCCAGCTCGGACACAAGCGAGACCTCGGCATCTACATGGATGACGCCGAGCATATGGGGTCCCAGCACCGCGCCGAGCACGAGCAAAAAGACCGTCTCGGGAACAGGTTTTCCGGGAATCGCCGAGGCGATGAAGGGACTCGCAAAGGCCACGAGTGCGATGATGGCGAGCGAAACGAATGCCATGTGATGCCTTTCTCTTGTTTGAGCCCCACTGTAGCACCCTCGCCGTCCTCAACGCGCCGCGAGCTGTCGTATCATAGTGAGGTTTACAAACATGTGGCTCAAGGCGACCGCGAGGCTTGCCCCGTAAACCGACCGCTGCCGCATACCGCACCGTACGCCCAACCGATCAGGAAGGCAGGAACCAATGGTCTCTCGTATCTACGTGGAGAAGAAACCCGGGTTCGACGTCGAGGCTCAGCAGCTCAAGGGCGAGCTGACCGAAATTCTCGGCATCAAGGGCATCGAGGCCCTGAGGATCATCAACCGCTACGACGTCGAGGGCATCGACGAGGAGCTTTTCCGCTCCTGCGTGCCGACCGTCTTTAGCGAGCCCCAGGTCGATGTGACCTACGACGAGCTCCCCGCAAGCGGTGGCGCCGTCTTTGCCGTCGAATTCCTGCCTGGCCAGTTTGACCAGCGCGCCGACTCCGCCAGCGAGTGCGCGCAGCTCATCAGCCAGGGCGAGCGCCCCGCCGTGCGCTCCGCCAAGGTCTATATGATCTCGGGCACTCTGGACGAGGCCGCCATCGATGCCATCAAGCACTACGTGGTGAACCCCGTCGAGGCGCGCATCGCCTCGCTCGACCTGCCCGAGACGCTGTACATGGAGACCCCCGAGCCCCAGCCCGTCGAGGTGCTCGACGGTTTCCGCGAGCTCGACGAGACCGGCCTTGCCGCCTTTATTTCCGAGCGCGGCCTTGCCATGGACGAGGCAGACATCGCCTTCTGCCAGCAGTACTTCCGCGATGAGGACCGCGACCCCACCATCACCGAAATCCGTGTGATCGACACCTATTGGTCCGACCACTGCCGCCACACCACCTTCGGCACCGTCCTGGATGACGTGACGATCGACGACGCCGTGGTGCAGCAGGCCTTCGACCGCTACATGGAGATGCGCCACGAACTCGGCCGCGACGCCAAACCCGTCTGCCTCATGGACATGGGCACCATCGGCGCTAAGTACCTTAAGAAGACCGGCGTCATGACCGATGTCGACGAGTCCGAGGAGATCAACGCCTGCACCGTCAAGGTGAAGGTCGATGTCGACGGCGAGGACCAGGACTGGCTGTTCCTCTTTAAGAACGAGACCCACAACCACCCGACCGAGATCGAGCCCTTCGGCGGTGCCGCCACCTGCGTGGGCGGCGCCATCCGCGACCCGCTCTCGGGCCGCAGCTACGTGTACCAGGCCATGCGCGTCACCGGCGCCGGCGACCCCACCGTCCCGGTCTCCGAGACGCTCGAGGGCAAGCTGCCGCAGCGCAAGCTCGTGACCACTGCCGCCGCCGGCTACTCCAGCTACGGCAACCAGATCGGCCTTGCCACCGGTCAGGTCAACGAGCTCTATCACCCCGGCTACGTGGCCAAGCGCATGGAGGTTGGCGCCGTCGTGGGCGCTACCCCGGCAAACCACGTTCGTCGCGAGTGCCCCGCCCCCACCGACAAGATCATCCTGCTGGGCGGCCGCACTGGCCGTGACGGCATCGGTGGCGCCACCGGCTCCTCCAAGACCCAGAACACCGAGTCCATCGAGACCTCGGGCGCCGAGGTCCAGAAGGGCAACGCCCCGGTCGAGCGCAAGCTGCAGCGCCTGTTCCGCCGCGGCGATGCCTGCCGTCTGATCAAGCGCTGCAACGACTTTGGCGCCGGCGGTGTCTCGGTCGCCGTGGGTGAGCTTGCCGACGGCCTGTATGTCGACCTTGATACCGTGACCAAGAAGTACGACGGCTTGGACGGCACCGAGCTCGCTATCTCTGAGTCCCAGGAGCGCATGGCCTGCGCCGTCGCCGACGGTGACGTCGAGGAGTTCATGGGCTACGCCGCCGAGGAGAACCTGGAGGCTACCGTTATCGCCGAGGTTACCGCCGAGCCGCGCATGCGCATGGCCTGGAACGGCGTCGCCATCGTCGACCTGTCCCGCGAGTTCCTCAACTCCAACGGCGCACCCAAGCACCAGGTCGCCCACGTGTGCGCCCGTAGCGTGTGGCAGCCCAGCTGGGCCGGCACCACGCTCGCCGAGCGCATGACCTCGCTCGTCACCGACCTCAACGTCGCTTCTAACAAGGGCCTTTCCGAGCGCTTCGACTCCACCATCGGCGCCGCGACCGTGCTCATGCCCTTTGGCGGCAAGACGCAGCTCACCCCCAGCTCGGCCATGGTCGCCAAGTTCCCCGTGGACGGCGAGACCACCACGGCGAGTGCCATGGCATGGGGCTTCAACCCCTATCTGATGGAGGCCGACCAGTTTGCGGGCGCCTACCTGTCCGTGGTCGAGTCCATCGCCAAGCTCGTGGCTGCCGGCTTTGAGCACAAGCGCGCCTATCTCTCCTTCCAGGAGTACTTCGAGCGCCTGCGCACCGAGGCCGAGCGCTGGGGCAAGCCCACGGCAGCCGTCCTGGGCGCCCTCATGGCCCAAGTCGACCTGGGTGCCGGCGCCATCGGCGGCAAGGACTCCATGAGCGGTTCGTTTGAGGACGAGACCGGCGAGCTCAACGTTCCGCCGACCCTGATCAGCTTCGCCGTCGCCGTGGGCAAGGCCGCCCGCGCCGTCTCACCCGAGTTCAAGGGCCTCACGCACCGCGTCGTCCGCATCGCCCCCGCCACCTATGGCGAGGACTACCGTCCCGACGCCCAGCAGCTGCTCGCCGCGTTTGACGCCGTCGAGGCGCTCACTGCTACCGGCAACGCCCTGGCCATCTCCACGCCCGGCTACGGCTGCGGCGCCGAGAGCCTCTTTAAGATGTGCGTCGGTAACCAGATCGGTATCGAGCTTGCCGAGGATGTAGACGTGGAGAGCCTCTTCACCCCGCTCTACGGCAGCTTTATCGTCGAGCTCGCCGAGGACGCCGAGCTGCCCGAGGTCGCCGACGGCGTTGTCGTCGAGCCCCTGGGCACCACCGTCGAGGGCTATGTCATCGACACCGGCTCCGAGGTCATCGAGCTCGCCGAGCTCCAGGAGGCCTGGGAGAGCGGCATCGAGGGCGTCTTCACCTACCGCAGCGCCGGCGAGACCCCCGAGGTCGAGACCATCGACTTCCGCGCCAAGGATATCCACGTGTACGGCGGCGCCAAGATCGCCCGCCCGCGCGTGGTTATCCCCGTGTTCCCCGGCAACAACTGCGAGTACGACAGCGCCCGCGCCTTCCGTGCCGCCGGTGCCGAGGCCGACACCTTCGTGATCAACAACCTCACGCCCGAGGCCGTCGCCGAGAGCACCCACGAGCTTGCCCGCCGCATCCGCGCAAGCCAGATCGTCATGATCCCCGGCGGCTTCTCGGGCGGCGACGAGCCCGACGGCTCCGCCAAGTTCATCACGGCGTTCTTCCGCGCTCCCGAGGTCACCGAGGCAGTCCGCGACCTGCTCAAGGCCCGCGATGGCCTGATGCTGGGCATCTGCAACGGCTTCCAGGCCCTGATCAAGCTCGGCCTGGTGCCCTACGGCGACATCGTCGACGCCACGCCCGATGCGCCCACGTTGACGTTCAACACCATCGGTCGCCACCAGAGCCGTCTGGTGCGCACCCGCATCTCGTCCAACTTGTCCCCGTGGCTGTCGCAGTGCAGCCTGGACGACCCCTACACCGTCGCCATCAGCCACGGCGAGGGCCGCTTTGTCGCCAATGACGATGTGCTCGCCCAGCTGATCGCCAACGGCCAGGTCGCCACGCAGTACGTGGGCGAGGACGGCAAGCCCAGCATGGATCTCTCCGTCAACCCCAACGGCTCCGCACTCGCCATCGAGGGCATCACGAGCCCCGACGGCCGCGTCCTGGGCAAGATGGGCCATGCTGAGCGTCGCGGCGACAACCTGTACCGCAACGTGCCCGAGCATGTCCCCGGCGATAAGTTCATGCCGATCTTTGAGAGCGGCGTGGCCTACTTCGCCTAAAGCTTTCCCATCGGGTACAATCCCTTCGGGTAACAACACCCGCCACCGGCACGCCCGGTGGCGGGTTCTTTTTTGCTTCGCGCATGTAGGAAGGACATCATGGAAAGCCGCAAGCCGTATCTCGCCACCCTGCCCGGACTCATCTTGGGCTGTCTTGTTTGCTGTGCACTCTGGGGATCGGCCTTTCCCTGCATCAAGATTGGCTACGGCCTCTTTGGCATTCCCGCGCACGACAGCGCCTCGCAGCTGCTCTTCGCGGGTCTGCGCTTCACCCTTGCCGGCATGCTGGTCATTGTTGGCATGAGCGTGGTCCAGCGCCGACCGCTCGTTCCGCAAGCGCGTGATATCAAGCCCATCTGCATCTTGTCGCTCTTCCAGACCATCGGCCAGTACTTCTTTTTCTATCTGGGCCTCTCGCGCGCCAGCGCCATGTCGAGCTCCATCATCGAGGCCAGCGCCAACTTCCTCGCAATCCTCTTTGCCGCCCTGGCATTTCACACCGAGAAGCTCAATACGGCCAAGGTGCTTGGCTGTGCGCTGGGCTTTGCCGGCGTCGCGCTCGTCAACCTCTCGGGCGCAGATGGCACCTTTGGCTTTACGCTCGACGGCGAGGGCTTTATCCTAGCCTCCACTGTCGCGGGCGCTCTTTCGACCTGCCTGATCGGCATCTTCTCGCGCAAGCACGACGGCGTCTTGCTTGCCGGGTGGCAGTTCTTGGTCGGCGGCCTGGTCCTCACCGCCATCGGCTTTTTGATGGGTGGAGCGCTCTCCCCCACGGCGATTGTCCCCGCCATCGTGCTCATCATCTACATGGCGCTTATCTCCGCGGTCGCCTACTCGCTGTGGTCGCGCCTGCTTGCCGTCAACCCCGTCAGCCGCGTCTCGGTCTTTGGGTTTATGAACCCGGTCTTTGGCGTACTGCTGAGCGCACTGCTGCTTGGCGAGGGCGCCGGCACGAGCCCCGTTACTGTCATCGTTGCCCTGCTGTTGGTCTGCGGCGGCATCATCATCGTCAACAAACCCAAAAAAGCCTAGCGAGCTCACCTTTTTAGGGAGGGCATTCGCATACTTTAGCTTAATGGAGCACACTGGTTCTCGTTGATTTCGTACCGAGTCGCGGCGGCAGACGCCCGTCTTGCCGCACCGCGCCTGGGCATTATGGCCGGTGGCCCCCACAAACGCAAAAGGGGCGCACGACCATCGCAACGGTCGTGCGCCCCTTTTTTCTAGCGTATCTGAACGCCGGCTTTCTTCTTCTCGCGCTTTACGCGGTAGAGCTCCGCATCGGCAGCGCGAAGTAAGTCTTGCCAGGTATCGACACTATCGCCGACCCGCGCGTAACCGATGGACATCCGCAACGCATACGGCACCTCGGCACGAGCGAGCTCGTCGTCAATCGCCGAACACAGGTCTATGATGTCCTGTTCCGCCGCTGCCTTTTGGAGCACCACGAACTCATCGCCACCATAGCGTGCGATAAAGCCACCAGACGCCGAGCAGACTTCTTTGAGCGCAGCGGATATGACCTGAAGAGCGCGGTCGCCCTCCACATGCCCATAGCGATCGTTAATCTGCTTAAAGCCGTCGGCGTCCATCATGAGCAGATACACATCTTCGGCCTGATCCACATTTGAAAAGAGCGACAGCATATAGGTCTCAAAACGGTTGCGATTGTTGAGGCCAGTCAACGGGTCAGTAGAGATCAGTTGCTCCTGATAGACGATATAGAGCAGCAGGATGCTCAGCGTTATACCGACGCAAAGGCCCGGTACCGAAAACAAAACCTGGAAGGTACCGCCCACCAGAGCGGGAACCGCAAAAAAGGCGAGGGTGCGATAAATGGCCTTCTTTTGCAGGCTTTCGACTTTTTGAGCCTGAATAAAGGCATGCAAGGACGTATATATGACGTAGCAGTAGCTAACGATAGGCTGAATCATATAAAGCGCTCCGCGACGATATACGCCCTGTGCATCGATATAGAACATAGCGTGCGTCCAGTAGCTGGTAAATGCCAGCACGACCACCAATGCTGTTGGCAACGTTAAAAGTACCACCCTGTAGGGCGTGGTCAGGAGCCGTGAGCCCTGCATCGTCTCGGAATAGAAAAACCAAATGAGGCACGCGATGGCGAACAGCGAAAACGAGACCGCGTTGGAAATCCAGTTGGCCGTGATGCCTACAGGAGTGCTTACGCCGTCCGAGAGCGTCCAGATCATATCGAAGAAAATGTAAGCAGCAGACGTGTAGCCCAGCATGCTAAACAAAAGCTGCTGGGTGCTCGAGAACAGGGAGCGACGGCTTCGTACGGCAAGCCCGATAAGAATAATCATGCACAGCAGGAATATCTCGATCTTGAGTGCCTTAATCACTAGACGCCCTCCCTTCAATATCCAAGTGGCCAGAATCGCCCGAGTCGCGCCCAGGCGCCAAACACCCCTTTCTCCGCAGGGGTAAAGGGAATCATAGCAGAGCGCCCGAACGTCACTGCAGAACAGCCACCGTTCGGGCGCCCATACGGCGCGAATTGCACACGCCGGCTTGATTGACTCGCGTCGACGATTACTCGCCGTCGATGTCGGTCGCGACGGCCTCCTCAATAGCCTCGACGCCTTCGACCGACAGATCCTCTTTGCCGTGGCAGAACTTCTTATCGACCCAGCCAGTCAGAATCGGGGCCATGATTGCCGTGATGATGACGGCAGTGGCGATCTGCGCATACGCGGTGGGCGCAAGCTCGGCATAGCGCGGAGCGACCTCGGCGAGGGCGACCGGCGTGGTCATGGCCGTGCCGGCAATGGTGGAGCAGGCAACGGCCGCCTTGCCGTTGCCGCCACACAGGCGCTCGAAGGCAAAGGTAATGGGACCGACGATAAAGAGCGTGATGAGGCCCAGCAGGATGCCGGAAATACCGCCGGTGATAAAGCTCGACAGGCTCATGGACGCGCCAAGCTGAAATCCGATGACGGCAATCGCAGGGTTGGCACCGGGAACTAGCAGGTTCTTAATAAACGGGAACAGGTTGCCCAGAACCATGCCGATAACGAGCGGCAAAATGGAGCCGATGATAGTACCGACAGGAATGTTGGCAAGACCCGAAACACCAAGGATGATCATCGTGACGGCGGGGCCGGCCGTAAAGAACAGGATACCGACGGCGCCCTGCTCGGACTCATCGCCGAACTCGCCCATGATGCCCGTATAGAGTGCCATGTTGCAAAACGTGATGCCGCCGATGATAGACACGGAGCTCAAACCCAGGAAGTTGTCGTTAAAGAAATATGCCACGCCCAGGCCGAGAGCCGCTGCGACGACCAGCTTGGGGATCAGCACGACGATACCGGTCTTGATGGCGCCCGGCGTGGACTTAAAGCTGATGCCGGCGCCCACAAACAGCAGGATCGCGGCGACGATGGTATTGGACCCACCGCGGCAGGCAGCCGTAAAGAAGCCGCCGATCTCAAAAACCTGCGGGCAGAAGGTGTTGAGCAAAAGACCGACGATCATGGGATAGATCATGATGTCGCCCGGGATGCGCGGGACCTTGAATTTCTTTTGCTCGTTGGCGGTTGCTTCCTGTGCCATGAAACCCCCATTTCCGCTGACGGGGTACAAAAGCCCACGTCACGCTTTGCTACAGTAAAGTTTGACCATGGTACCAGAAGAAATA